>CAZXHW010000466.1:0-6685 GCA_964639915.1 uncultured Heliomicrobium sp. | reverse complement strand
GTCCAGGTCCGTCCGGGAATTGTAATAATGAAAAATCCCGCCTGCCCTTGACGACTCGATGTTACAGTCAATGCAATGCAGATACGCCGCGCGATTCGCAATCGCACCATCAACCCCAGTCTTATCCCCAACGATTGCCCACCAGGAATTGGACCCAGAATTATTAATGCCATTGCAGCCCCAGCAAGTAATGTTTCCTGAGCGAATTCGAAACCCAGCGGGATTGGATGTATTGACATCCTGAGCATACAGCCCTTCAAAGGTATTGCCGGGCATGTTGAGTTGATCGAAAAGGAACGGATAACCACTTATCGGAGCGCTGGCATATATCCGCTTGAAAGAGGAGCTGAAGACGTAGCCGAAGTAAACGCCGTGACTACCTGTCTGATAAACAGTTACATCCTCAACAACAGCTTCAGCAAAATACGGATCCGCATGAATATTGATACCGATCTGATTCGCCCCGGAATTCGAACCGTGAACACTAAGATTTCGGATCGTTGGCGCGCGATACAGATGAATCCCGGTACCAGGCACAAGATCAAGAATCTTATCATTCGCCGTCCCGTGAATGATGGTCTTTTCTCGTCCGTCTCCTTCAAGAACAACACCGCCAGGTACTGACAGTTTTGCTGTCGTCCGATACGTACCAGCATCAAGCTTGATCGTTTTTCCCGTGGACGCGGCCGCCGCCGCAATGGCATTAACCAAACAGGTCGTATCGTCAGCCACGTCATCGCCGACACACCCAAAGTCCGTTTTCGGATTGATCACCCCCGCCAGCCCCTTCGGCGTGATCGAACCACTTGTCGAGAAGTACGAACTGTTAAACGGCACCCAGGAAAGCGTGCCGGAACTGTTCAACATCGCGCCGTTTCCGGTAACCAACGGCCACGTGTAATTTACGCCGCGCGGCTTCACGTCGCCGTCAATATCCACTTCGAACTTGATTGAGCCGGTAGAGTCTGTAAAACGCTGGAAAGGCCCGGTCTGGCTGGCCGTTGCCTTCATCGTTTGCATGATCGAGTTGCTTGCTCGACTCACGCCGCCCTGGAATATGATCTGATCATTTTCAAGGGTCAGCTTCGATAGCCCTCCCGCTTGAATGTCTACCGAGTAACCAAACTGGAAAAGCTGGCTTGCCGTGGAGTAAATCAGATTCGTCGAGGCAATCGTATTGGAATTGGTGAAGTACGGGACGGAATTCATTGTCCCAGAGCCGCCGATGCCACCACCACCGCCGCCGCCTATGACCGACAGCGTTCCGCCAGAAATTTGCAGTGTCGCAGGATCGAGGGAAAGGCAGTTTTGTGCATTTCCAGACGACGCGTAATAGATCATCTGATTCGCCGAGCACCGAGGAACACGGCGATCAACCTCTTCACGTGTATACGTCTGGTTGTCCGGCACAGGGACCGCACTGGCGTTGAAGCTGCAAATGTCTGCCAAGCTTGTCGGCGAGCCCGGCGGCACAGCGACTTGCCCCACCGCTCCGCACCGATACCGATCAAGCTCCGAACCATCCGGACGGTAATAAACAATTGTGTAACGTGCTGCGGTCGAAACCGTCGCGTCGGTCGTCGCGTCTATGGTGAACTGCGGCAGGAAGAGTTTACTGACGCCGTCTTCGACGATAACGGAGGCATAGAACCGAAGATAAAACTCACCGGTTCCCGGCGTGCCCTGTGGAACCAGGTAATCCTTCCCTTTTGGACGGAAAGAGGCACTGGAATAAAACCGGACTTCAACAAACTTGTGCCACGTCGCCGCGGCCGAACCAGTCAGGCCGACATAGTTGCTGTTCAGTGTGAGCGTATTTGCGTCGGCGACGCTGGCCACAACGTACCGCGTTCCGCCAATCGTGACCGTATAGCCCTTTTTGCCGACGTAGGGACCGAATAGGCCTGCACTGGTGATCGTCGGCGCGCCGCTGGTTACTGTGACCATCAAAGGCCGGTCAGAACCAATGCTGCTAAAGTTCGCATTAGGAACCGTTGTCGCTGAGACCACGACATCAGTCGCAAACGCACTACTACAAAGCGCACAGAGGAGCGCAACAAGAAACAGCTTTTTCATTATGAATTAAGAAGGTTGTTCGGGGCTTATGATGGCTTTATAGGCAGCGACGAGATCGGCCGCACCGATGATTTCCAGATATTCGCAAAGAAGGGAGTCGGCTTCGACGTGGGCAGCTTCGCTTGGTTCGGATGCAAGCTCTTTCAACCGGGTAAGAATTACGATTCGGCGTTTTGCGCCTTGTTCAAAAAAAACAGCCATTACTGAATCACCTACGCGTCGCTATCATTCCCGCGCCCGCTCATCGCGCACGCACCCCACAAGATGAGACCGCAGACTCCAAAGATAATAAGAGCCGAAAAAACTATTGCGATTTTCAGCATCACTTCACCGCTAAGAACACTTGGTTGCTTGTCATCGCATCGGCCTGCGCGGTAATCGTCAGGCGGCCGTGCGCGTTGGCAGGCAATGGAAAATTGACTTGGTCAATCCAGTCGAAGCGCCCAAACGGGTTTATGTTCGCCGGAACGACCCAGTACCCGTCCGCTTCATCCGAGATGAAAGCCAATGCGGCAGTTGCGCGCCGAAAACCTGCACCATTCAAAATCAGCCAGGTACGCTCATTGGGTATCGGCGCACTTGTGATTAGGCGCGGTGCCTGATCTTCCGCAAGATAAACACCCTGAACAACCGTCACATCTGGATTGAAGAAATCCTTCTGCTGGTAAAATCCAGGCGAAGTCGGTGCAATCGCGGCCCAGCCCGTAAAGATGCCACCAGGAGACGTTACACGCACCTGATACCAACGAATCAACGGTTTCTGGACCGCCGATAGCCCTTCAACAGCAGCCGCTGCGATGAACCCATCTCGGATCGAAACCCCATTCTCCGGCCCCTCCAGCACACGAGTCATCGGCAAGCCGATTTTTCGAGGAAGATCCGGAACGATAGCGCGAATCTCTTTCGGCCCGGCGTGGTAAAGCGCGGCTTGAATTCCGCCGATTTCAACCGTCACGCCGCCCAGGCTCGTCGGCAATGGCCATTGCAGGGGCTCAAAAGCTTCGGCCGCAAACTGGCCACCGGAGATGATTGCCGCGCAGCCAGGCGAAAGAACCCCTGCGCTGCTCGCAGCATTGACCACTGACAAGCCATCGGCGCGCGTTACAATCTCTGCGCGACTGCCAAGACGACGTTCTTGCGCAAGCACGGACAGAGCGATGCCCGCGCACAACAATGCAATGAGAATTTTTTTCATAATGAGATTTGTAAAAAGGAAGAGTTAGGTTGGATGTAACGACAGGCCAGACGATCAATCTTCGTTCGAAGGCTTGTCGCTGTTTTCGATAAACTTAATCGTTGCGTCGCAAAATGCTTTCGCGACATCGGACTTGGCCTCCTTGCAGGCCTCACGGACATCAGTCAGGCGCTTCTGTTTTTTCTTCTCAAACTTTTCCCGCCACTCCTGCTCCGCGCGCGCATTTGCTCGAGCGACACGAATCGCCTGCGAATGCCAGCCAAAAAAGAAGCCGGTCAACAGCAGCAAAACACTAAAGAGAAGCCATTCAATGCGCGCGGCTGCTTTACCCTCCATACACCACCACCCTTGAGATTGTTCCACCAGCCAGCGCCGTTTTTAGCTCAGGACGTACAAACGCCCCAACGACTTCTGCGGCAGCAACGACCACCGTGCCATTCGCGCCCGGAGGAGCACCCGGACAGGCCGCAGTAATTTGCTCTGCCCATGCTCCTGCAAAATTTGCAGCCGGCGCTGATTTCAATGCAACGACGCCCGCCGTGCAGCCATTTCCAAACACCACGAGCAGTCCGAGCCGCTGCACACGATTCGGAACAGGAATTGTCGGATACGACGATCCGGCAATCATGGCAGCAATTTCTGCTGCGCTTAACTCTCTTTCAAACATAAGACTTGCTCCTCTTCGAAGATCCTGCGAACCAATAACAGTGCGTAGGCGAACGTGAACACATTCAACATCCAGTAACCCAGCAACAAGGATTGACCCAGCGACGCGTACACCAGTCCGACATAGCCGGGATGCCTCAGCCATCGGTATAGCCAATGCCGGCACAAATCCTTCGGCGCGACGATCTCCGGTCGAAAGTCTTTGTTGACGATCCACGAAGCCAAATGGAGCGCGTGACCAGCTACGTATGAAACCGCTCCGGCTGTCCGCTCCCATTGAAGCCAGAACTGCTTCACGCCGTACAAAAACAAAACCAGCGCCGCGATCATCTGACCGTTGACCAGCAGCCAGGCCAGCGCCCATTGCCAGTCCCAGGGACGCCACGCAAACCGGCGACTGACTTCCGGCGCAAACCGCTTGGCGAGCACAGCCTTGATTGCCAGGACCAGCACCAAAAATAACGCGATCAAACCAATCCCCCCAGAATTGCCATCCCGCCCTGAAACAATTGAGAACCGATGCCAGGCTTTTCTTGTCCTTGCCCGTAGCCGGACTCTTTCGTCTTGAGCCGGTCGCCCTGTCGAAGAGCGGCAGCCGCCTGGATGGGATCAAGGGACATGCGCTGATAGGCAATGTCCTGATCTCCGAGCGCCTGCGCGCGCTGGCCGTGGGCTTCTTGCAGCGAGAGGTCCTCTAGCCGGGCTTTTAAGACCGGATTGTTGATTCCGCTGAAACCGCCGTACCCTTCGCGAATATCCCGTTCCCGCTGGCTGAAACCAGCTTGCGTGCCAGCATTGAAAAGCGTCGCGTCAGGCTTCCAAGCCGACAGCCGATTCAGTTCCGGCGTAGCATCCGCCAGTTCATATTGACTGTTGGTCTCAAATTGCCGTGCGTCGGGCTTATTGCTTCGTGTTCCCATTCGTCTCCAATTTCCAGTCAGTTGTATTGACTTGTTCAAACCCGATTTTCGTAACCAGCTTCCGCGTCACGTCGTAGCACGCCCGAACCGGCAGCTTTACCCACAACTCCATACAACCGCAGCCTGGCAACCAGGAGCGGACATCACGAAGCGCAGCAATCAGCGGCCGCAAGCGCGCTTTCGGAGCCGTAATCAGCCCCGCCTGAAATACGCCATCGCGCAACCTGATAAAGGTAAGTAACGCTGACGGTTTGCCATCAACCATCACGAAAAATTCAACCGAGTCCGGAGGCGGTTCAAAGAAATGTTCGCGCGTCTGGTACCCAGTGCCTTCCAGGTAAGCGTCAGGGCGCTCCTGCGCCCAGCAATAAACCGCAGCCAGCAAGGTACGGTGCAAAGCGTTGTCGTATCGAACGGGCGTCAGTGCGGTATACATCAGGGTGCGAGGTGACTGGCAGCACGAGCGGCCGCCAGCAGTTCGTTAATCTTGTTTTGAATGTTCTCGACTTCGGCCTTTGTCGGAGGATTGCTTATGGTTTGCGAGAGGTCCGCCACGGCAGCGATTTCATTTGCAATCGCCATCGTGCCCAGTCCTAAGTTAGATCGAGTGGTCGCATCGTCGGCAACACTGATCGAATTGAATGTGGGATCAGAGGTCGAGGCTAACGCTTGCGGAAGCTCCAGATTCATCACCGCGCCGCTGCGGTTCGGCACAAGCGTATTCGACGTGACGTCAGTAATCGCGCCTTCAGTTGCTTCCAGGGACTGTCCAACAACTTCCTGTGTGTCTGCGCCGCGATACTGCTCGTAGACGACTTCCTGTGCGAGCAGTTGCTCGCCAATGCCCTGAAACATCTACTTCACAAACCCGCCGTGCTGCGCAAATTCCACTTGCGCGTAATCGTAAACGGGCGCTTTCCCTGGCAAAGAAAAATCCACACGCAGCGCAAAACTTGTCCCCTGAACAACCGGTTGCCAGATCGAGTGCTCGACAGACTGCCCGGTACCGCCTTGTGTCAACGTCTTTTCGGCCGTCGCAGCGCCAGCACGCAGGCCGTTCACATCCAGATTCTTATAAAGCCGTAGCTTGCCATTCGCATTGCCAACCAGCTTCACGTAACGAACTGTCATCAGGTGCTGACTTGTGCCTTCAGCAAACGGAAATGCCAGGTATCCTGCCTGCGTCGCCCCGCCGAAGTCCCAGCGATAGGCTTTGCCGTCAGACGTCGTAAAGAAAAGCCGACCGCCGACCGCGCTGCAACTCGTCACGATGAAATCTGAAATGCCGTCGCCCAGCACAACCGGCGTATTCCAGTGTCCTTGCTCGTAGTTGAATGACCAGGCCAGTGTTTGCCAGCCGCCGCCGTTCCCCTGTCGAGCATTCGACCAGAAGACCACAACCAGCTTGTTGATCGGATCTCCACCCAGAAACACGCGCTCCCGAACGAGGTTCGCAAAATCACTCTTTACGCCCGCAGCAAAGTCATCCGCTGGAGCGTAATTGTCTTTGCCCAGTGTGCGGTATAAGCCTTGGTCGGTAATGCCATAGAACATTTCCCCGGCAACCACTCCGCTGAATTGATGGGAGAAGCCGGTAAACCACGCCGCGCGAATTGCGAACGGATTGACCGTGCTGCCGGTCAGGCTCAGCACCTGCATGGTGTTTGGCGTCTGAACAAACGCGACCAGCTCGCCGGTTTGAATCCCAACGATGATTTCGCCCCCGTCAGTAGGTGTGCGCGCAAATGGACTAAACGCTTCGGGATTGTTCGCCTTGGCCGCGGCGATCTCGGAGCCGGGCGGCGTTTCGATGCCGGAAGCGTCAGGC
>CAZXHW010000465.1:0-6687 GCA_964639915.1 uncultured Heliomicrobium sp. | reverse complement strand
CGCGCGAAGGATTCGTCGGGATCGAGTGCGCGTTATTCGGCGGCGTGATGCCCGGCAATGCACGCAACAGTTGCTGGTAATTGCGGCCCGGAGGAATCGGCAGATTTTGCAGCGTCTTGCTGGTCAATTCTGCGCGAACTTCGGCGCGGTCGGTTTGCAGTAACACGGCATCGGCAGTTACTGATACCGCTTCAGAAACCTGCCCGACTTCCAGCGCAACGTCCGAACGGGTGATGCTGTTCAGAGTCACTTCGAGATTAGTGCGCGTGAAAGTTTTGAAGCCCGTCTTGCTGACCGTAATGTCATACATTCCGGTTTGAACGGTTGAAAAGTTGTAAGCGCCTTCCGCATTGGTCACAGCGTCGCGTGACTGGTTGGTCGCTTTATTAGTGATTTTGACAGTCGCGCTGGGGACGGCTGCACCGTTGTTGTCCACAACCGTGCCAACCATCGAACCGTAAAGCACCTGTGCATTCGCACCGCCCGATGCGAAGCACGTCAGCGCAAGAGCAAAACAGAGCCAAACAGCCAGTTTTGCCAGCGATGTTCTTTTCTCTCTGTTCATCTGTTTCTCCTTAATGGGGTAGTTCATTGTTGATCGAGGCTCGTAAGGGGAAATGGCGGGACAGGACTTCAACGTTTGTCCCGCCTATGGTTTAGAAAGTTAATCGCAACTGGAATTGAATCCAGCGCGGGGTATTCCATTGCGTGGTGACTTTGCCGAAATTCGCGCTGTTGATATCAGTATTCGGATTGTCCCAAAGCACATGATTCAAAGCGTTGATCATATCCAGCCGGAATTCCAATCCGGTCTTTTCTGTAATCGAAAAGCGCCGCAACAAATTGGCGTCGAACTGATTCTTGCCGTTGCCGCGCAACCAATTCAGTCTGGTTGGGAAAACACGAACGTGGAAGGAATTTGGTTGGAAGTTGGTTGGCGTGACGTTTTCATAGGTGCACGCCACATTGTTGCCCGAACCGCACGTGTTCCCCATCTGTGTCAAAACGGATTGCGGAACAATGGTGCGAATGCGAGCTTCATAGGCTGCTCGGTTCGTTGCACTGTAATCCCGTGTCGCTCCGGGTACTAACTGCCAATTGAACCATTCATCCACAGTTTGGTCTTTAGTGCTCTTGGCCAGGTCGCGAAGGTTATTACTAAAATAGAACCAGTTGCCTAAATCATAAACGCGACCAGTTTGCTTCGTGTAAATACCGCCAATTTGCCAACCGCCAACCAATGCGTTCATCCATTTATTTCCCGAAAGCCATTTCCGGCCTTTGCCAAAGGGAAATTCGTAAATGAAGTTCAGGGTCAGGTTGTGCGGAGCAGAGTTATTGGTCGGTCGCCAAACCAGACTGTTGTCAAATTCATTTTCGCGCACGACGCGTTCGATATTCGACGCCCAAAGGTACGACGCCTGCAGGCTGTACCCTTTCGACATGCGCTTGGTCAGCGTCATTTCCAGGTGATCGTATTTTTGCTCGCCGCCGGGATCTCGCCCATTGATGACGTTGTTAAAGTTGGGATAGGGACGCAGCAATTGCGATTTCGCAATGTTGGCGTTGGTGAAAAACCCGTTTGTGCGCATATCGGCATACACAACCGGATTGCTGACCGCCAACGCTGCAAAATTGTTGATGTTAAATGGGTTGGTAAGCTGCGAGTTCAGGTCATTGGCCAGCGTGTTGTTGCGAATTAACCCCGTAGCCCAATATTTCCCTGGCAGCGCATCAATTCTTCGGCTGACCTGAATGTTGTCGGTTCGCGATCCCAGATAAGCAACTTCTGCGACCAGAGCATTGCCAACCTGGCGTTGCAACCCGATGCGCCAGCGGTGTTGCCGCGCACGTTCCCAGTTGTAATCCAGGTAGGTGTTGATTCCGCGCCCTTGCAGCGCCATCAACCCCAACGCATTTCCCTGCGGCACGTCGAATCTTGACCCATCGGAGCGTACCGGGAACGGATCATTCAACAAGGTGACGCAAGCCGACAAACTGGCGCGGCAAGCAGCGGAGGTAATGTTGGTGTTGTTGAAAGTCAGCCCATTATCGTTCGTGATAACCGTGCTGGTTCCCCGACTGTAGCCTGTCTGATTCAGCCCGTTATTCAACACGTTATTTGTGTCGAAGAACATGCCCCATCCGCCACGCAGCACTGTTTTGTCATTGAGCTGATAGGCAAACCCAACGCGCGGCATCCACGCAGGTTGCGCCTTGTTCACGGTGTCCGGAGCGCCATCTTTGCCTAAAAATGTAGCTCCGCCTTTGACGATAAAGTCGCTGGCAGGGCGCAAAGCCAAAATTGAAGCAGGCAAAGTTGCGTATGCGGCTTGCGCGCCTGCCGAAATCGGCAAGGTGGATTCCAAATCAAATCCAGTCAAACCACGATTGAATCGTTCGCGGAAGCTGCCTTCCAGTTCATATCGCAAACCAAGATTGATGGTCAGTTTCCGGCTCAGTTTCCAGTCATCCTGGACATAGCCGGAATAGAATTTATTCGACAAATACAGATCATCATTTGTGCTGATCGAAACGCCGCTGGGTACGCCGAGCATAAACGCGGCCCATTCCAGCCCGATCAAGTTTGCCGTCGTCGTGTTTTGCGCTTGCCGCACAAACGAATTGTTATAGGTGAAGCTGCCAGAAGAGTTTCCTGGCCCATTCGATGCGCGCCAGTTGCCGCGAATGTCCACGCCAGAGCGTACGCTGTGCGTGCCCAGATATTTGGCCAGTTCAGCACGCAAGGTGCCGACACTGTACCGCCCAAATCCTGGGTAACCGCGCGTGAATTCGCTATACGAGTTGTCGCTGAAATCCAGGTTTGGCAGGTGAATATACGTTCCGGCCTTTGCATCCAGGTAGCTGGGCAAACCGACTTTGCTGGGTGGGAAACTGGTCTGCACGGCATTTGATGCGCTGCCTTCAATAAAGCGGTTCCAGCCCACCGACCAGTTAAAGATCGTAGTGGAATTGAAGGTGTAGACATGATCGAAAATCATGCCGATGTTTTTGCGGACCAATCCGCCAACTTGCAGTCCGCGCGCGGATTCGTACGTCCAGTCGCCACGATCTTCCGGATTGAAGTTGCTGTAGTTCCACTTGCCGAACATGCGTTGTTTGGCTGTTAACTGTAGATCCACGCGATTGGTGAAAGCTTTGTAGTCCCAGTTAAAAGGCGTTGCCGAAGCCAGATAGTTATTGCGGCCTTCGGCTGAAACCACACCGGGGACGTTGTTCGCGTGCGGATACAGAGCTTCGTAGTACTTGTACATCGGGTTCAGGATCGGAACCTGATTGTTCGGGAAGGGATCGCGCGTCACGACGCCATTGACCAGGCGCGCAGTGCGCGGATCGTAAATCTGGTAGCGAACGGGGTCGAGTTTCAGCAGATCTGAAAAATCGCCACGACGGTGCGCATCGCTTGGCACTGTCCGGTTGACGGCAGTCGCTTCTTCCGTCTTGACGTCTTTGGCAGCGTTGTAGCTGAAAAAGAAAAAGAGCCGATCGCGGCCATCAAACCCGAGTGGCCCAAACGCTTTTTTCGGCAAACGAACCGGTCCGCCGACGGAACCAGCCCAGTTGTTCGAACGTCCGCTGGGTTGCGGGCTGACGGATTGCAGTTGTTGGGCAAGCGCCGTGTTTCCTGCGGCTTCGGCTTGCCGGATGCGGCCCCAGTAACCGGCGTTCGTCGTGCTTTGGGTTCCATTCAATCGCTGTTGCCAGTGTTGCCACGTCAGTGCGCCGTGATAATCGTTGCCGCCGCTTTTGGTCGAAAGCGAAATCGTGGCGCTGGTCGTGTGGCCTTTGCTGGCGTCAAACGGGGCGGTTTCGACTTTGAATTCCGCGACCGTGTCTGTGTAAGGCAGGTAGCCAGCACGTCGGCCTTCGGCGCTGCTCGACACACCATCAAGCGAAAACTCGTTGCCGCCTACGCCGCCAGCCGCGCTGATGGCTGACCCACCCGCATTCGAATGCATGCCCAGGTAATTTGGCTGGGCCGTCCACTGCATGCCTGGCACGCCGCGCGCCAACAGAATTGCGCTATTGCTCATCACAGGCAGATCGCTGATCTGCCGCTGTTCCAATGAAGCCGTTCCGCTGCCGGTGGTCGTTTCCAGCAACTGAGTGGTCGCTGAAATCGTGACAGTTTCACTGGCAACACCAAGTTCTAAAACGATATCCAGATTCTGGCGGCTGTTAACCGTCAGTGTGTAGCCTCGTTGGATGGACTTTTTGAATCCAGTTGCGGTAACAGTGATGGAATAGGTTCCTGGCAGCAAATAAGGCGCTTCAAAATAACCGCTGCCGTTGGTTTCCACTCTGGACGTGGTATTGGATTCGGTATTGGTCACTTCAACGCCCGCACCGGCGACAACTGCGCCGCTGGGGTCTTTGACCGTGCCCAGAATGGTGCTTCGCGTTTCCTGCGCGAACGTGGCAACGCTTAGCAATGTCAATGTGACGACCGCCAGAAGCATTCCGGCGAAGGGACGGGTGCGAAGAGCATGGATGGATTTCATAACAGCCTCGTCGGGTAAAGTAGGACAAGCTGCCAGCTTGTTCTATCAATCCGGCAAACCGTAACAGTCCACAGCGAGGTCAAGTTGGCGGCTTGCCCCTCTATCCGATTTGCATTCAGTTATGTCTTTACTTTGTGTAGAGAACTTCCAGGTAAGAAATCTGTCCCAGCAAAGCTATTCCGGTTTCCGGAAGCCGACTCACTTTAGGAGTGGAAGTCTCCAATTGATGGTTTAATTCCGGTCGGCGGCGCGGATTATCTTGCTGGTTTGACCAAGTGTCAACGAAAATGGAATGAACTTGGCTGAACTACGCTGAAAAATAACGCATTTTCTTCGCTTGCAGTCGCGTTTTTGGGCGCGTGAATGAGCCAGGCTGAAGCTGTCGGAAAGAAAAAATGTTCCGATAGTGTTCCGGCTTCGGCTGGTGATTGTCGAGAGTCACTGGCCGTCGCCTCTGCGGAAAAATCGAACGCGGCAAACGTTCGATTTTCCTGACCAATCACCCGCGAGATAAGCGCGAATGATGGCTGACAAAATCCTACCACAAGTTTTCAGCTTTCTTCCCTACCTCGCCATTTCAACGGAGTTTCAAAAATGGCGCAGATTCTTGCTTTCAACAAACAATCAGAACATCAGCTCAGAAACGTTCACGAAGCCGTAAACCAAGCGAAAACCAAAATGCACCCGATTGCCATAGTCGTGATGTGTATTGCCGCAATCTTCATATTGATGGCCGCTGGTTATACGTGGTGGCACAACTACCAACTTTTTCAGCGTGGCACGTCGTCAAAGATCGTTGCTGCCTTCCCTGCTACGCTTCTTGACGGCTCGCTCATTCTGCTAATTCCCGCCGCAATCTGGTGGTTCACTTCCCCACTCCAACGAACCATCGCGGGCATCGCACACGTGGCGCTTTTCGTGATCGTTGGTGCTCACACCGTGCTCAACAATTCCCTTCACACTGGCGAACCATTGAGCGATGGGATGAAAGCATATCTTCAGGTAGGCATTTACGTTTCGTTTCTACTGATTCTGGCCATCTGGATTTTGCTGATTCACTTCGACAGTCGAGTAAAACAACACGAAGAGGAAGCAAAGCTCAATGAACGCGCAGCGACGAAGGCTCACGAATTGGGTGTCAAAGCCAAAGAGTTTGAGCTTGAACAGAGTGAAGCCAACCTGGAATTTGAGATGGCCAAAGCGCGGGCGCTTCACAATGCACGAATGAAAGCTTATGGCAGCGAAGAAGTTGTTTCGGCGTTTGTTGATTACGAACAACAAGCCGCAATGATCGAAGCGCGAGACATAAAGGGCTTACTCCCAAAAGCATAACGCCGATGAGTGAGCCGGACTCATCGGCGCGGATTCTTCAAAGCACAACGACCGCGCCATTTCTGGCCAGCCAGAAAAATGAAAGTCAGACGGAAAAACACGTCACATCTTATGTGCCTCTGGCCAGCCAGAAGCTTGAAGAGAAACAAGGCGAGCAAGCCACTCCTATGGCTGGCCAGAAAAAACAAACTTTGGCCAGCCAGAAGCGTGAAAAACAGACGGTCAAAATTAAAGCATCACAGGGCACTGGCCAGAAATCGAAAACGGTCAAAATTAACGGCTTAACCTTTCGTGTGAGGCTTAGTGACCGTGGCTATCGTGTGATGTTGCTGACGGTCGAAGCAGGTCGCCAGCATGAGCCTTACCTTGTTTCACTACGTCGAAGCGAATGGCAGGCAGTTGAAAACGACGAGGTCGCATTTTTAGCAAAGGTAAAAGAGAAGCTTGGCCAACGAATTGGGAAGGCTCCTGATGAAGAGAAGAATAAAGTGAATCTTTTAGTGGAAAAATTGAATGCAGTGGCTCAACCTAAACCATAGATATTGACCAGATGAAATAAAACAACCAATGCCCAATAGTTACCGGGCATTAACAACTTGAAGTTCATGAAAGGGGAATTTATGGCTCGACCGAAGCCCGGTCCAGGTCAAGTATACCGAAAAGTGGCTGTTTCCAAATGGCATGTTGAGTTCAGCCAAAAACAACGAAAGAATAAATCTTTGGACACTCTCACACCAGCAACGCTCATCTTTTACAAAAGCGAAGAAGGTTGCACCTGTTCTGTATGCATTCGTGACTTGGCGGGCAAACTCTGGGTACTTGCGGGCTTTAA
>CAZXHW010000464.1:0-6689 GCA_964639915.1 uncultured Heliomicrobium sp. | reverse complement strand
AATGACAATCGCGTCCGCTTGAACCGGCGCATCAGAAATGATCCAAAGTCTGGCGGCTCCTTGCAGCAGCGAAACTCGGCACCACCACCCAAGGCAAAGCAACAATAGAAACGTCGCAGCACTAATTGCGAAAGCTTTCGATCTGCGTGTTGCGAGCAATCCTTTGAACAAATGCGCCGCTTACTCCTTCGTGATGGCTTCGTCCAGGTTCAATAGCACACGCGAAACCACAGTCCACGCTGCCAGTTCTTCCATCGTCGCACCTTTCGGTAATAGAAAGGGTTTATCCGGATCGTTGGTCGCCAGATTCCAAGGATTCAATTCGCCGCTGGCAAAACGCTGCTGTTGTCGGGTTTTCAATGCCAGCAATTCAGTCAGTTCCGACGTTGAAGGCTGGCGGGACAGAACTCTGCGGAACGCAAAGTTCAATCGCTGTTGATCGGTTGTGCCGCCTTCTTTCAAGGATTTTTCCGCCAGTGCGCGCGCAGCTTCCAGAAACAGCGTTTCGTTCAGAGTGGTCAGCGCTTGCAGCGGTGTATTCGATCTTGCGCGGCGGACACAGGAAATATCCGCTGTCGGCGCATCAAACGTTTGTAACGCCGGGAAGGGAACCGACCGGTAACGGAATGTATAGAGTGCGCGGCGATACCGATCTTCACCTTTGCTTTCGGCCCATGGTTTGGGGCCGTAACTGGCAGGCGGCAAATACAAAAACTCCGGTGACGGAGGAAAAATGCTTGTGCCACCGACTTTCGGGTTCAGCAAGCCGCTGGCGGCCAACGCGACATCGCGCACGATTTCGGCTTCCACGCGCAACCGTGCGCCTCGCGCCAGCAATCGGTTGTAAGGATCGCGCTGCTGCAATTCCGGTGTAACTTTTGACGATTGGCGATACGTCGCCGATGTGACGATCAAACGATGAATGTGTTTTAGAGACCAGTTCGGAGTTTGATGCTGTGAACTGCGAACTGTGAACTGCGAACTCGGAGACATCAATTCAACTGCCAGCCAGTCCAGCAATTCAGGATGTGATGGCGCGTCAGCTTGTTTGCCGAAATCTTCAGGCGTCGCCACGATGCCGGTTCCAAAATAGCTCTGCCATATGCGATTCACAGCGGATCGTGCTGTGGTTGGGGACTGGGGATCCACCAGCCATTTCGCGAACGTCAACCGATTCGCCGGAGCATTTGCGGGAAGTTGATGCAAGAAAGCGGGAACGCCAGGTTGAATTTCCTTGTCCGGCTTCAGAAAGTCGCCGCGCTTTAGAGTGAAGGTCGGACGCATCTCGCCACGCTCGCTGTAAATCAACTGTGACGAACCTTCGGGATGTTGTTTCCAGAGTTCAGCAATTCGGTCATTTTCCACTTTCCACTCTGGCACCGTTGTGCGGAAGAAACCGAAGACAGTTTGCGTTTGCGCTTCGCTGCGTTGGTCACGTGGTGTCGAAAGCAATTCGCGGACGTTTGTGGGCAGTGGGTCGGCAACGGCGTCTTTGGCGGTTGTCACGGACAAACGCATCCGGCCAAGATTGTTATTTTGATTGTCGTCACTGTTCCATCCGCCGTGGCTTTGCTTCAAATAAAAAGTCAGTATGACTTGGCCTTCGATATTGATCGGTTGATCAGCGACGAAAACCGCTTTCCGCGGAACATTGCGTTGACCGGGGCCGGCATCCAACCCCCAAGCCGTTTCGTCTTTGCCGTCTATGGCAAAATCAATCGGGCCTGTGGTGCGCTTGCGATTGGTTTTATCGTAAAAGATCGGTTCCAGGTCGCGTTCGGCTTGGTTGAAATCCGCAGTAGCTTTGACCAGTTTGATTTTGGTGATTTTCGTCGGCTCAGCAGCGGAAGCAGCTTCGACCTCGAACTCGGTTAACGCGCCCAAGCCTTTGGTGGAACGGCCAGGACCACCGAGCGGAAGGTTGGGATCGTTCAGCAACTCCAGCCGGAAAGCCGAAATGTTTTTTACGTCGGTTTTCCAGGTCATTTTCACGCGATGTTTCGTCGGTGCGTACCCTTGCGCCAAAGACGAACCGTCTTTCATCGGCAGATATTTTTGACCGCCGTTTGAAATGTCGTCCACTTCAGGCCGAACGATGATCCATTCGGGTTGATTGGCTTTCGCATTTTCTTCCCAGGCAGCCATTCGCTGTTGCCAGTCAGGAGTTTTGTGTTGCAACTCGGCTTCAATTTCCCGCGTGCGGCGAAAGATTTCTGTGCGTTTGATTTGCTCTTCCGGCGTGTAAACGGCGATGTTCGCTTCGTTGGAATTGTTCAGAAACGCGAACAGCCGGTAATACTCTTCTTGTTTCAGCGGATCGAATTTGTGGTTGTGGCACTGTGCGCATTGAATCGTCAGTCCAAGCACGCCTTTGCCGATGGCGTCCATGCGGTCGAACATGGCTTCCATTCGGAACTGTTCGGGTTCGATGCCGCCTTCTTCATTGATCATCGAATTTCGCAAAAAACCTGTGGCGACGATTTGATCCTGCGTGGGATTGATCAGCAAGTCTCCGGCAATCTGCTCGATGATGAATTGGTCGTAAGGCAAATCGCGGTTGAACGCGTTGATGACCCAATCGCGGAAAAACCAAACAGCGCGCTGTTTGTCTTTTTCGTAACCGTCCGAATCCGCGTACCTGGCGGCATCCAGCCAATGCCGCCCCCAGCGTTCGCCGTAATGCGGTGAAGCCAGAAGCCGGTCAACTTGTTTTTCATACGCATTCGGCGATTTGTCTGCCAGAAAAGCGTCAACTTCTTCCGGTGTCGGCGGCAAGCCAATCAAGTCCAGGCTCAACCGTCGCAGTAAAGTTACTCGGTCGGCTTCGGGCGAAGGCTTCAACCCTTCTTTTTCCAAGCGAGCAAGTACGAAAGCGTCAATCGGGTTGCGAATCCAGGCAGAGTTTTTGACTTGCGGTACATCCGGGCGGATTGGCGGAACGAAAGCCCAATGCTGGTTGAGTGTTGATTTCGGATTATTGGCTGCAGCTTCTTCTGGCCAGACAGCGCCCTGATCAATCCAGGTTTTGATTTTTGCAACTTGTTCGGCTGCAAGCGGTTTGCCACCCATCGGCATTCGCGCCTGGTCGCTAAGTCCTGCGACGCGACGATAGAGTTCGCTTTCAGTAGCTTTGCCGGGAACGATAACTTTGGACAGCGCGATCATTTTGGAATCCAGGCGCAAGCCCGCCGCTTGTTTCTTTTCCCCGTGACACCCTGCGCACGAGGACGCGAAGATCGGTTGAATATCGCGGGCAAAATCTATGGTCGAAGATTGCTGTGCCTGGGTCTGGGGCTGCCAGACGCGCAATGCCGCAACTATAACCGTAAAGATGACAATGATGGACAGTGAAAGCTTTCGTTTATTCATGCTGCTTGATTGCAAAACCTGCTCTGAAGGCAGGAAGTTTGATCTCATTACCGATGCCTTTTGAAACATACATCGAGATGGAAGGGAAGATGTCGGCGAGATTATCTTCAGCCAGGATTTTTATTACAAGGTTTGACCTGTTGAGAATAGAAAATTGTTTTGTTGATGGAACAAGTGTGCCGTAGATAGAGTATAGTGTGACGGAAAATTTCCAAACTTTGAACCTCAAAAAAGGACTCACCAAGTGAAACAAACTGCTAAACAGAAAGCTGCGCCAGTGAAAACCACGCCTAAATCAGTAACCTTATTGGTTGCCACGAAAAAGGGCGGATTCATTCTGAATGCTGATTCCAAGCGCCGTTCCTGGACAATCAAAGGGCCGCTGTATCTGGGCAATATTGTTCATCACATCATGCTTGATCCGCGCGATGGGAAGACAATGTTGATGGCGGCGAAGACAGGTCATTTGGGGCCGACTGTGTTTCGCTCGACCAATCAGGGCAAAACCTGGAAGGAAGCTGCGAAGCCACCCGCGTTTCCAAAAGCGCCTGAAGGCGAAAAGGGTCTGGTCGTAGATCATGTGTTTTGGCTGACACCTGGGCACCCGAGCGAACCGAAAGTCTGGTACGCTGGAACTTCGCCGCAAGGATTGTTCAAAACAGAAGATGGCGGTGATTCATGGGAATCGGTTTCGGGCTTTAACGATCATCCGATGCGCATGACCTGGATCGGCGGTTTGGGCGATGGAACTCCTGATGGGCCAAAAATGCACTCGGTCATTGTTGATCCACGCGATGCAAGCCATATGTATATTGGGATGTCCGGGGGCGGCGTGTTTGAAAGTACAGACAAAGGCGCTGACTGGAAGCCTCTGAACGCTGGAAGCCGTGCTGATTTTTTTCCGGACCCGCTTCCTGAATTTGGTCAGGACCCGCACTGCGTTCGGCAGCATCCCCTGAATCCCGATATTTTGTATCAGCAAAATCATTGCGGCATTTACCGAATGGATCGCACCGCCAAAGGTGCTGAAAACCAATGGGTTCGGATCGGGGAAAAAATGCCGAAATCGGTTGGCGACATTGGATTTCCAATGGTGTTGCATCCGCGTGATCCGAATACTTGCTGGGTCTTTCCGATGGACGGCACGCAAGTTTGGCCGCGGACTTCTCCCGGAGGCAAACCGGCAGCGTACGTAACGCGCAATGGCGGCAAAAGCTGGCAGCGAAAGGACAATGGATTGACTAAAGAACAGGCTTGGCTGACCGTATTTCGACAAGCCATGACCGCGGACTCTCAGAATCCAGTCGGCATTTACTTCGGCACGACTTGCGGGGAAATCTGGGCAAGCACAAACGAAGGGGGAAAATGGTCATGCATTGCCCGGCATCTGCCGCATATTTACGCCATCGAAGCCGCCGAAATTTGAACCTGAGGAATTGCAATGAAAGTGATTATTCCCAGTCCGCTGTTGTCGTATACCAATCAGCAAAAAGAAGTTGAAGCTGTTGGGGGAACCGTCAACGAATTACTCGAAGATCTGAATCGCAGCTATCCCGGCATTCGGTTTCGGATGATTGACGAACAGGATGCGATTCGTCCGCACATGAAAATCTTCGTCAATGGCGAACAGGTTTTTGGGCTGAAGTCTTTATTGAAGCCTGGAGATGAAGTTCATATTCTACAGGCTCTGAGCGGCGGTTGATCGAAGTTGCTAGCCAGCCTGAGGAAGTAAAAATACGGCGTCGCATATGGTTTGATCGTGTTTGCCACTGCCGTTAGCAAATGCGATCTCGCCGTTTGCGACGCCGTCTTGTTCACTGGTCAGCCGTAGGAGGGCGGCTTGTTGCCAGTCGGGGCACCGGTTGCCATTACCGGTTATGCAACCTCACACCTGGATAAGCGTGAATGGTCGGCATTGGGTATCACCGGCGCGAAAGATTTATAAAAGGCTGATCGAGAATGCATTCTCGATCAGCCTTTTAGGTTTGAGGTCACTGCACAGACACGTCATCAATTCTGAACGTGGTAGGCAGCGAAATGTCGGTCGTTGTGCGGAATTGAATACGCACTGTCTGCCCGGCGTAAGCCGATAGATTGTACGTACCACGCAACGTATAGGCATTTGACGCTGCTACTTTGTTCAGGTTGCTGAATGTCGCCAGTGTGGTCAGCAATGTGCCGGACGAATTGCGAACTTCGACGAACAAACGATCATATTGGGTCGTCGTCGTCGTTTCATTGGAATTTACATTCAGGTAGAAGCTCAAGCCTGGTGTCGTGCCGCTGGGAATCGTGATTGTTTGATAAGCCGTGTGCGTAACACTATTGGCTGCACCCTCTCTCAAATACCCAGTTCCCGTGCGGGCGTTCCCGTCAGTTTGGCGTGTTGCGCCACTCAGCACCCACGGAGTTGAATTGGTTTCAAATCCACCATTGACGATCAACTGACTACTGACATTGTTGACAGTCAATGTGACAGGAATTGTTTGCGGTGTATTTGTTGCTCCTGTTGCTGTAACAGTAATGGTGCCGTTGTACGTTCCAGCAGTCAGACCGCTGATGCTGACCGCAGCCGTCAAGGTCGAAGGCGCGGTTCCGGAAGCTGGAGTGACTGTCAGCCAAGAGGCATTATCAGTTTGCGACCAACTCAACGTTCCGCTGCCTGTGTTGGTGATGTCAATGGTTTGGTTGGCAGGATTGCTGCCGCCAACGGTGGCCGTAAAGCTCAAGCTGGTTGGGTTAAGGCCAATCGTCGGAGTTGTCGAAACGCTGCTATTCGCATTGTAAATCACGAGCGCGAAATCCTGATCAGTGGTGTCGGCATTGCCTGGAACACCATCGCCAGCAATGTTCGTCGCTTTGACCGTGACCGTGTAGTTGCCGGAAGTTCCAGCAGGCAGGAACACTGATTCGACGTTGTTTTTGCCGTCAGCAGTTCCCCCACTAGTGGAATTGGCTCCGGTAAATACGTTGCCTTTGTAAGTAACACCCCCAACAGTTACTTCCAGGTCAAGGTTGTTCACCCACGGCGCGCCAGTGGTCGGGCCAGGAGCATCAGTCCAAGCCAAGGTCACGCGGAAGGGTTGGCTCGTTGAAACAATTGAACCAGTGACAGTGTGGGTTGCACCCGTTGCGCCAAGCACTTGCGTTTGGTCCACGCGAATGCGGGCTTCACTGTCAAAGGCGCGACCCAAATCCATGCGGCCCATTCCCTGGCTGTTGGAGGGCAAATTGCCGCCTGCGCCAGTTCCATTCATATACGCTGCCGAATTCATTAACGTCGCCTTCACCATTGCCGGTGAAGGTGCGCCCAAGCCTTT
>CAZXHW010000463.1:0-6699 GCA_964639915.1 uncultured Heliomicrobium sp. | reverse complement strand
CCTGAGGATCGTTCCGCCGCCGAAGCTCTGCCGCGCGGCGTTGCCACACTTTCGGTTGCGGAGCTAACGCAACACCAATTGCCGGAACTTGACGCGCTGTATCTGGAACGACTGGAAAAAGACTGGCGGGAAAAGGTGCTCAGACAATGACGGCGCTGCTGCTAGACCGGCTGTCGGTTAATTACGGAACAACCCGCGCGCTGCGCGATTTCTCATTGGCTATCCAGCCGACAGAACTGATTGCGCTGCTGGGCCCTTCCGGCTGCGGCAAGACGACTGTGCTGAAAGCCGTCGCCGGATTGCTTGCGCCTGCCAGCGGCGATGTAAAGTTTGACGGCGCGTCAGTGTTGTCAGTTCCGGCGGAACAACGAGGCGCAACGCTGGTTTTTCAAAAGCCATTGCTTTTTCCGCATCTGACGGTGGTTGAAAACGTTGGCTTCGGATTGAAGATGCGGCGGATGGCAAAAGCGGAAATCGCTGATCGCGTTGCACAGGCTTTGCAGTGGGTGCGGCTGGAAGGGTACGAGCGGCGCAAACCGCACGAACTTTCCGGGGGACAAGAACAGCGCGTGGCGCTTGCGCGAGCATTGGTTACCGAACCACGCGTGCTGTTGCTGGATGAGCCGTTTTCGGCACTGGATGAAAACCTGCGCGGAGAAATGAGGTCGCTGGTGCGTGAACTGCAACAAGGTTTGCGCATTACGACCGTCTTCGTCACACACGATCAACGCGAAGCAATAGCTGTTGCAGACCGCATCGCTTTGTTACTGGATGGAAGAATGGAGCAATGCGGTGTGCCGCGCGAATTGCTGCTCAACCCGGCCAGCGCGCAAGCCGCTCGATTTTTCGGCTGGAAGTTACTGGCGGGCGAACGAAGCGGCCAGATCGTGCAGACTCGCACGGGCAAACTTCCCTTGAATGAAACCGGCCAGGATGGCCCTTGCCAGATGGCGTTCCGGCCTGAAAATGTCAGGCTTTCTAAATACACCGACGACAGGAATTTATCGGGCAGGCTGGAAAGCCTGTTGGATTATGGAACCAGTTGGCAATGGCGCGTGCGATTGGAAACCGGTGACCTGGTCGAAATTGAACAAAAACACTTGCTTGAGGAAGCTCAGCCACAGGTGGGCGACAGAGTGAACCTGATTTTGCGGGAAGACGACCTAAGATGTTTTCCGGCTTAAGCTGCCACAGAAGGCCTCAGCGCTGAATTCTGTTCGATTGATCCTGGAAATAAAACCAGCAGGTGGTAGCAGTAAATTTTTGATGGAAGAGAATTAAATGGTGGGGATGGTGGGAATCCCTTCCACTTCTTTAGCCAACTCATAGCAGCGACGCGACATGTGAAAATACTGCTGTGAATATTGATCGTTATGCGTTTTCTCTATATTCTCTTCAGTTCTACCAATTCTCTCTGGTGCGCGATAGAAATAGACACCAAACAGACACCAAACCAGATATATCGTTGTTAACTCTCCTAATCGTCGCTGGAATGCCATTTAGAATATCCTGAGTGAAAGTCAGTATCTTCTCCAACGCGTTGTTTGATAATACTCATCTCTCTTTGGTGACACAACGGACTTCGCAGAGGGACACAAGCCCCCCCTCGTTCCCATTTTTGATTCAGACGGATCCTCTGGAAGACGTCAACGCCCTTCAACAATTTGAAAGAGAGCGCCGGTTTTTCTGAGGTGAGTTGCTTGTTGTGCGAAGCAAGTAGGCAGAATTGGTCCGGCTGTGTGAAGAGGAATTATCGAGTCATCAGTGGAGATATGCCATTTGGCCTTTGACGCCGTTTATTTTTGGTGATCGGATTTATTGAATGACTTGGGCAGATAGGTTTGCTCTTCAATCCATTTCACTATTTGCCATTTGATAAATCTGATATTCGATTGAATGCGAACATAAGGTATCAACCCACAAGCCACATATCGGTAGATCGTCTTCTGATCTATCTTCAGAAGCGCCTCCAATTCCTTCGCCGTGAGCAATTCACTTAGGGTCAACGACAAATTGCCGTCCTTTGCTTTTCCGGCGTCAGCCGTAGAAGCTTCGATCACGAGACTGCGTTGTGTAGCCGCCTTTGATTTCATTTTGTATTACCGCTGAAAAACAAGGTCGAGTTCGACTGTGCGATCCGATTGATCGCCGCGCTCGTGAGACACAATTTGATGGTTGGGCAGTTCGGAACTGAGAACATCTCTCAGGCTGTCAAACTGCCATTCGAGGTTTGAGTTCACATACGCCGATTGAACACCGGATGCCGCCCGGTTTGACACTTCATCTTCTTGTTGAATCTGTACGTGGCCAACTATGGACGCGCTCAATGCAAGAGCATGTGCCGCCTCGGATTTCGGCCGCCCTAGCATTGGAGACTCGACGTGTGCAGATAAAGAATTGTCACTTCGGAGAACAACTTCTTCCTGGTGAGATTGCCGGTCCACATGCTTCAATTCCAATTCGCGTCGCAGCTCGTCGCGCAACTCAAACCCCTGGTAAACATCTTCACGGGTTTGTGCCGCATACAGATCAAGTTCTGACAGCCTGCGCGTATCAGTTCGGCCGAGCGAATTGATCGCCGTTTTGGAAAACTGCTTTCGGTCTTCGATCGCTATGGTCAATGCGGCAGGGTGATCTTTCAACCGCTCTTCAGCAGGAAGAATCTTTTCCTCAACAAAAGCATTCCGCACTCTTCGCGCAATGCTTGCTCGTTCTTGAAGGTGTTCTTGCAAATGGGAAATCGTATCACTGATTCTCACCGCTTCAGGAAGAGGAGTCCGGTCAAACACTTCGTCGGGAACAAGGCTTTCCCAAGCTTGATTCCTCGCTTGTAATCGAATCTCATCTCGCATTTTCTCCGGCAAAATGGATCGAGCCTCAGTGATTGAGAGATCATTTCGCGGTTGTCCGCTGAGTCTGGACACGGTTTCATTGAGCAATTGCCGCTCAATTCTCCCCATATTTGCCATATATCCCCGGAATGAACGGCTCTCCGTTGGAGCTTTACCAAATTCACGCCCGGTGAGTTGTCCGGGCCGTCTCTCAGTTGGGGGAGAGTTTTGCGTGCGATCATCAGGCAATGATTTGAGCAGACTTTTCTTTCGCTCTTCGGACAGTTCAAACAAGTAGGCACGTTCGTGAGGAGCAATTTGCTGACTAAGGTGAAACAGATTCACTCTGCCGACTGCCCTAACTTGCTCGTTCAGTATGCTCGCCTGGAAGTGCGCCACGGCTCTGGTCGTCCTCCGCGAATCCAGTTCCTCAAGTATTGTCCTGAGTGGGTCAGATAGTTCAACTCGACCGTCATGGAGATCAATAGTGCGTTGCGATCGCTCAGTTCTCGATAGCCCATAGCTAAGCCTCAAATCGCGCATTTCTCTCGTGTGGTGGTCTGGCGCGCGCCCGTTGAAAAGCAGATTCCTCTCCCAAACATTTAGTGGCATCACTTCGGGTGGCGAGTAACGATTGGGATCAGCACGATGCCGCCGCAACTCCTCACTTCGCTGCTGATTTGAGCGCAGAATAGATGCGGCCACACGGCCAACTGCTTCGGGCGTGGTGGAATTGATAATCGCCGCACGCGCTTCGCGAAAGGCAGAGGATAAATTCAGTGCTCGCGTTTCAGGATCGCGCAGACGCTCGTCAATATACCCCCTGAGAAAAGTCGCAATCCTGCTTCGTTCTTCCAACTCACGGTTCGTCAGATCGTAAGTGGTAAAGTGAAAAAACGTATAATCTATGGCTTTGAAAAGTGAGTCTCGACTGACACCGCTTTCCAGCCGATGGTCAATCTCTGGAATCGTTTTGATGACGATTCGTTCTTTTGTTTCATAGCTGAGTCCCGCCGGAAATCGCAGCGATTCCTCACGCAGATTGACGTTACGTGATGCCACACTCATTTTGCCTTCAAAGCTTTCGACAGACCGATCTTCATCGGAAGCAAGCTCCCCAGCCTTTTCAGCTTCAATGGACTCAACACTCTCTCTCGTTTCAAGCTCCGCCATCTCGGCGGCCATTACTCGCATTTCTTCAATCGTGCGCTCCAGCTTCTCAGAACGTTCGGCCTCACGGCCCTGATCGTAACGATTGCCTCGCTCGTCGCGAGTAATGCGATCGTAGTAGTGCTTGAAGACCGCGATCCGCATTCTTGCATCCGAAGTCTCGCCGCTGACTGCGAGCGCAAGCGCGTGAAACTCCTGCGCCCGCTCAAGGTCGCCAATTCTTTCCTGAGCGTAAGAAAGCATTGTGATGAAAGGCGTCTCGCGGTCGTCGCGCAACTCATATTCTTCAGCCGGAATCGTAAGCACATCGCCCTTGATATCGGCTCCACGCTCGTATAGGTCGCGCATCGACTGGCTTGCCTTGCCAAGCCAGTCTGCGTGCTCAATTGGCGTCCGATAGGCAGGATCATCCAGGCTTGTGGTCTTCAACGCAGAACGAATGTCACGGGCCTGCGGTCGTTCATTCTCTTCAGGCATCGGACCGCGCTCAATGATCTCAAGCATCAACTCACGCCCGCCGATTGATGGATTACGCGTGGCGAACTCCATCAATCGCAAATCGGAATTGTCCTGTATTGCTTTGGACATGATTCTGCTTGCCTTACCGTTCAAAACTCATCGCCTGATTCCGATAAACCAGTTCGGCGAAATTCTCATTGCGATCCCCAATGCCTTGGCCGGGATCAATGAAGCCTTCAGTCCTAACAGAGTCCAGGATGCTCGTGGCCTCTCGTTCATCAACGACAATCGTTCGAGAATATTCTTTGCGAACTGCGCTCGCTGTGCGTATCCCGGGATCGTCGCGACCACTTGCAAGCGATTCGCGATAGAGCTTCTCGTAATGTTCACGAAGCGCCGGATCGGTCTCTTTCAATGCGTGAAGTTCAAGCTTACCGATTTCCCAAGCCGTAAACTGCGGACGCAGCACGGCCATCCCTGGATTCTGACGGGCAAATTCGCGGTCGTAATCACGCGCATCCTCTTTCAGAATCGCGTGAATCGTTGAGATTTCTTCATAGCGCTGCGCCAAGCGATTGCCGTAATTATCAACCGCAGCGGCGACCTGCCGATACTTTTCGCTTCGCTCGATTAGAGGCCGAAAGAGATGTTCAAGCGGAGTGCGCGGCTGGACATCGGCCATTCGCGCCAATCCGATCTCTTGCGACTTATCATCCTTCACGATCACCATCGCCTGCTGCCGCTGGTCGGCGAAATTCTGCAATCTCGCCTGCGCTTCACGCACGGCGATTCCGGCCATTACCTCGCGAGCCGTAGCTCGCCCAACGCGCTCAAGAGGCAAGATCGGCAAACCGCGAAATGCACGCGCATCGTGTTCTCGTTCCATTTCTATCAACGTTTGATAAAACTGCGGATCGCGGCGACGTTCTGCGTGCGCAGCCAGCTCTTTCATTTCCTGTTCCGTAAACATCGGCGCAGGCAGCTTGCGGTCTTCTTTCCGGTATCGCGCTTCTTCTCTGGCAGAAATTTCGTTCAGGACATCAACCATCTCGGCCTTATGTGCAATTCGAGCCGTAAAATTGGTGCGCTCCTCGTGAATCTTCTGCAAAACCTGTTCGCGCCGCTCACTCAATTCACCAACTCTTTCCCTGGCATTTCCGCGCTTTTGATCGTCCCAATGAAGTCTTCTCGCGCCGATGAACTTTGCTTGATCCGATGCTTGGGCCAGCGCCTTTTCAATGTCAGCGAGTGAATTATTGGCTCGCTCCCAAGACAGAGCGTCTCTCTCCATTTCATCATTCACCGTCCATTGGCGAATATGCTTCGTTTCCTCAAAAGCGCCGAGCGCCTGCCGCTCAACCATCAATGCCGAACATGCAACAAATTGCTGCGCTCTCAATCGCCCCATCTCTCCGTCGGTGCGGGTCGGTGAATCTTTTTCAACGGCCAAACTCGCACGAATCTCTTCCAGCTTTCGTATTTTTTCAGCGTCCCCATTCAATATCGTCCGCTCCTGCAATCGCGCCAATTCAGGTCGCGAGAGAATCGGCGTTGGGATTACTTCTCCCGTCTTTTGATACTCCTGCCAGATTGCTTTCGCCCTGTTAAACAGAAGCTGTGAAGCGTCAATCGTTTGATGCAATTTCAACTCGGTCCATTCAAGGTCTTCGCGGCGCATCTCACGAATCATTTTGATCGTGGGCCTATGCCGCTCGATCTCCTGGGCAAAGATTTCGTTTTGCAGTTCTTTCCTCGCTTCAGGTTTCCAATCCGATGCAAGTTTCATTGCCACTTGCTCCGCCTTTGCTTCCGCTCTCAGACGCATATCGTGCTCGGACATCCAGCGACTTTGCCCCCGCGCATCAACGATTCTGTATCGACGATGCTCGCCGTAAGTGATGGCGGCTACATGCACCTCCTGCAACCGCTCTATGTTGTCTTTCGCTAGCATTGATTTCCCGATGATCGAGCGTTCCTCGTTCAACTTCTGGTCGCTTCTCTTTCGCTCTCCTTGCGAATGCTCAATGTTGCGTTCGAGATGTTTCCCAAAGGCCAGGCTCAATGCTCCAGGATTGTGAACGCGCTCGCCACCCGGTGTGCTCGACCAACTCAAGCGCAAATCTCTCTGAAGCGCGTTCAGCCGCTTTTGTCGTCCTGTCTCGCGCTCAACATAGTCGCGATGTATCAACAGATGAACGTGCGGATTGTCAGTGTTGCGATGGATACCGGCGACCCAACG
>CAZXHW010000462.1:0-6720 GCA_964639915.1 uncultured Heliomicrobium sp. | reverse complement strand
ACAGTTCAAAGACGCCAAAGCGATGGACACTCTGGCTGATCTGGCAATCAAACACAGCGCCGATCAATGGTTCCGGCTGGCGGTGCTGAGTTCGGTCAACGATTTCGCCGCGCAGTTTTTCGCCTTGCTCCGAAAGAAAAATCCAGATTTCGATAACAAACAGCTTTTCGCGCAATTGGCGGCTTTGATTGGAGGCAAGCACGACGCAAACGAATTGGCTGGGTTGTTGAAACTGGGGGCAACGCTCAACGACCCTGAAGCAACGCTTAATGGATTGAGCAAGGGCTTGAAACTTGCGGACGTCAAAAACTTGCGCGTCGCCGGAGCCGAGCCAGTGTTGATGAAGCTACTGAGCAGCGACAACGAAGCCTTGCAGAAAGCGGCTTGGGAAACGGCGCGGTTTTTTGAGCTAAAGGGCTTGGTGCAAAAAGCGCTGGCCGATGCCCAGAACCCCAGCTTGCCGGAAAAAACTCGTGTCACAGCAGTTCGGGCTTTGCGCGGAGGCCAATACTCCACAGTTTCGCCAGCGCTGGAAAAGCTTTTGGCTGATCAGAACTCCGTGGAACTGCAAGCCGCTGCCATCGAGTCGCTGGCGGCCTTTGATGATGCAGGCATCGCCTCAAAACTGATTGGTCAGTGGCAAAAGTTTTCGCCAGACATTCGGCAAAAAGTTCTGGCCGCTTTGCTCAGCGACCGTGAACGGATGAAGGTTTTACTGAAAGCGTTGGAAGACGGTCGCATCGAACGAACCATGGCCGATCCGGCGATGCAGGCGAAGCTGTTCGACCATCCTGACAAAGACGTAGTTTCGCGTGCTCATCAATTCTTCAAGCAGGAAACCGACGAACGCAAAGCAGTCGTTGCCAGCTACGCCGACGCGCTGAAGCTAACCGGCGATGTGATGCGTGGCCGCGATTTGTTCGCTTCGACCTGCGCCAAGTGCCACATCCCGCAAGCTGGCCGCCCACGCGTCGGAGCTGACCTTTCCGGAATCAACAACAAAACTAAAGAAGAGTTGTTGAATTCGATTATGAACCCCAGCGAAACCATCGAAGGACGTTTCGTCAATTACATCCTCACAACCAAAGACGGCCGCATCGAAGACGGAATTCTGGCAAATGAAACATCGGGAGCCGTGACGCTCCGCAACGCTGATCGTGATGTGACAATTTTGCGGAAGAACATCGCTGAAATTCGCGCTTCGACGATTTCGCTGATGCCGGAAGGCTACGAAAAGACGATGACCAAACAGCAAATTGCCGACATCATTGCTTACTTGCGCGGCGGGCTATAGATATCAATGAAAATCTTTTTTGCCCACGAAGCCACACGAAGAAAACACGAAGGAGAACCAGAAAAATTTTCTGCTTTTCTTGGTGAAGCTTCGCGTGTCTTCGTGGGAAAACATTGTCTTGTTATTCGTAACGTAGCGCCACCATTGGATCAACCTTCGTTGCTCGAAGCGCTGGAATTAAGCACGCGACCAATGCCACGACGCCGATAATCAGCGGGGACGCGGCGAACGTCAGCGGGTCGGTTGCCGTCACGCCATACAGCAGCGTTTCCATCAGCCGCGTCAGCACAAAAGCCATGGCAATGCCAATGGCAATGCCGATGGCGACCAGCACCATTCCCTGACCGACCACCAGCCGCAGCACGTCGCGCATTTGCGCCCCTAAAGCAATGCGAATCCCAATCTCGCGGGTATTTTGCGCTACCAAGTAAGACATCACGCTGTAAACGCCGATCAACGCCAGCGTCAGCGCAATGGCGGCAAAAATGCTGAGTAACAGGGTATTCAATCGGCGGTCGGAAACCGAATCGGCAACCACTTCTTCCATGGTCTTGACGTTGTGAATCGGCTGTCCGGGATCAACGGAAAGCACCGCATTGCGAACCGATGAAGTTAAACCCGCCGGATTGCCCGCCGCGCGCACAGCCAGCCCAACAGTCTTGGTCAATCCCGCGTCAGGGCATTGCGTATAGGGCCAGTAAAGCTCCGCTCGCGCGCCTTGCGTCAGCCCGGATTGCCTGACGTCTCCAACAACGCCGACGATCTGGTATTTGGTATTGTCGAGAATGACGAACTTGCCAACCGCGTCTTGTCCCTGCAGGTACTGGCGAACCAATGTTTGATTGACGACGATTGAAGGAGACGCGGTTTCCTGATCTCGGTTGTCGAGCAGTCTTCCAGCCAGCAGCGGAATGCCCAGCGTCGCAAAGTATTCGGGGCTGACCGCGCGGAACTCGACGAAGGAATTGCGGTTACCGGCTGGCGGCGGTGCTTGTCCTTCGATTTGTATGCTGCCGTTATAGCCCCAATCCTGAAGCGGCAGTTTGCTGATAATGCCCGCAGACTGCACCCCTGGCAGCGCCGAAACTCGCTCCAACATTTGTTTGTGAAACTGCGCAATGGCTGGGCGGGTTTCGTATTTTGCGTCTGGCAGCGTGATGCCCGCCGTCAGCACGTTTTCGGTATTCAACCCGCTTTCGGTCTGCTGCAGCCGCGCGAAGCTTTTGATTAGTAAACTGGCTCCGACCAGCAAAACCAGCGCAGCGGCGATTTCACCGACGACAAGCAAACTGCGTATCCATGTGCGTTGATTTCCGGCTGCGGCGCTGCCTTCTTTCAGGTCGTGTTGCAGATCGGCTCGGGAGGTTTGCAGCGCCGGGGCAAGGCCAAAAACAATTCCGGTCAACAGTGAGAGCGCAATGGTAAAAACCATAACGCGGCCATCAAGCGTCACTTCATTGGCACGCGGCAGAATGCCAGTCGCCAGTTTCAGCAAACCCGTGACTCCCCAGTACGCGATCATCAAACCAACCGCGCCTCCCAGCAAAGACAGCAGCGCGCTTTCGGTCAGCAGTTGCCGGATCAATCGCCAGCGCCCAGCGCCCATTGCCAACCGGATTGCGATTTCTCGTCTGCGCGTTGCTGCGCGCGCCAGCAGCAGGTTGGCGACGTTTGTGCAGGAAATCAGCAGCACAAAGCCGACGGCCACGAGCAGCATCAGCAATGCCGGACGAATGTTGCGCACCATTTCTTCCTGCGCGCGGATCAGCAGCACGCCTCGACCAAGCTGTTCGTCTGGATGTTGCTGCTCTATGCGTTTGGCGATGATGCTCATCTGCTCGTTCGCCTGCTCTAAAGCCACACCGGGTTTCAGTCGCGCCACTCCCATCAGCCAATGGCTGCCACGCTCAGCGTACCGCTGCGGCGGGATGACCAGCGGAACCCACAATTCAGTTGTTCGCGACGGATACCGGAAATTGGCGGGCATCACGCCAATCACGGTGTAGTTTTCACCGCCGAGTAAAATTGTTTTGCCTGCGACGCTTGGATCAGCGGCAAACTTATCCTGCCAGAGCTGATGGCTGAGCACGGCAACGCGGTGCTTTCCTTCCTGATCTTCGCCGTCGGTAATCACGCGACCCAGTTGTGGCTGCACGCCCAGCACGTCAAAGAACTCCGGCGACACTGTCGCCGCGCGTACACGCTCAGGCGAATCTTTGCTCTGCAATCCGAAGTTCTGATACTGAAAAGCCGCAATCCTGGTGAAAACGGTGTTCTGGTCGCGCCAATCCTTCAAGTTCGCTGGTGCGATTGTTCCTTGAAAACCACCTGCCATGGACTCCCACAGCTTGATGACGTTTTCCGGTTCGGGGAATGGCAGCGGTTTCAACAGCACGCCGTTGATGACGCTGAAAATTGCAGTGTTGGCTCCGATGCCCAAGGCCAGCGTCAGAATCGCGACCAGCGCAAAGCCGGGTCGTTTGACGAAGGTGCGAAGGGCGAAACGTATGTCCTGCCAGAGTGTGTTCATGAAATCTCCTGTTCCTTTATTCGTGCCTGAGCGCAACGATCGGATCAATTTTCGTGGCCCGCCGCGCAGGGATGTAACACGCCAAAACGGCGACGGTTACCAGCAGCAACGGCACGACAGAAAAGATCAACGGATCGGTCGCCGTCACGCCGAACAGTAACGTGGACGTCAACCGCGAAAATGCGAATGCGCCCGCTAAACCCAGCCCAATGCCAATCAGTGTCAACACCAAGCCTTGCCCAACGACCAGCCGCAGGACATCGGCGCTTTGCGCGCCAAGCGCGATGCGGATTCCAAGCTCGCGTGTATTGCTGTTGACCGTGTACGCCATCACGCCATAAATCCCGATCATCGCCAGCAACAAGGCCAGCGCGGCAAACACGCCCAGCAGGATGACGTTGTAGCGCCGGTTGGCGGTCGAACGCGCAAAAATGTCTTCCATCACTTCGAACTTCGCGGGCAGATTTTTGTCTATTGCCTGAACCGATTGCCGCAACGAAGCGGTCAAGCTGGCTGGATCGCCTTTGGTTCGGGCAACGATGGTCATGTCGCCAATTCGCGTTGGACGCTGGGCGAAGCTCACGTACAGGTCGGCTGAACTTCGCCTTTCCGGCCCGAAGTGCCTGACATCGCCAACGATGCCGACAATCACCGGCCATCGTTCGGGATGATTGGCGTCTTCACGCGTGACGTTGTCGTTGGTGGAAACGACTCTTTTTCCAATCGGGTCTTCGTTGGGGAAAGTGGTTTCGGCCAGCCGCTGCGAAATCACGCAAACTAGCTCGGCATTTTCAGAATCCTGCTCGGTGAAGGTTCGCCCCTTGATTACTGGGATGTTCATCGCGCGAAAGTAATCCGGGCTGACAATGCGGAAGCCGCCATATCCGGATTGTTCCTGCGTTCGCCCTTCGACCATGACCATCCCGTTGATATCTACGCCTCCCGTCGGCAGATTGTTGATCATTCCGGCGGATTCAATGCCGGGCAGTGACCTGGCCTGTTCAAAAAGCTGGCGATAGAAATTGATCTTGCGGCTGGCTTCTTTGTATCCCGAGGAGGGCAGCGAAACCTGCATCGTCAACACCTGTTCCGGGTTAAAGCCTGGAGAGACTTGCAACACACGCCAGAAACTTTTTATCAGCAATCCCGCGCCGACCAGCAGAACCAGCGTCAACGCAATTTCCGCGACAACCAATCCGCAGAGAACAAGCCCGGACCTGCCCGTCGAATTTCGACCGCTTTCTTTGAGCGCTTCGTTCAAGTCAGGTTTGGAAACGCGCAGCGCAGGAAGCAATCCAAAGAGCAGGCTGGTCAGCAGCGAAACGCCCAGCGTGAACACCAGTGTGCGGCCATCCATGCCGATTTCATTTAATCTGGGAATCGTCGCTGGTGCGAGCGCCAGCAAAGACGAAATCAGCCAGTATGCCAGCAGCAGCCCAACCGCGCCGCCCAAAGCAGACAGCAACAGGCTTTCCGTCAGCAGTTGCCGAACGACGCGCAACCTGCTGGCTCCCAGCGCGGCGCGAATGGCAATCTCTTTCTGTCGTCCCATCGCCCGTGCCAGCATCAGATTGGCGACGTTCGCGCAGGCAATCAGCAGCACAAAGCCGACCGCGCCCAGCAGCACCAACAGCGCCGGGCGAATCGGGCCGGTCAATTGTTCTTTCAGAGAGACAACAGCGGCGCGGTAGTGGTTTTTGTCCTCCGCAGTTTCCCGATAAATGGCCAGCGCAATTCCCATCATTTCGCTTTGCGCCTGTTCAATACCGATGCCGGGTTTCAGCCGCGCAATGCCAATGTAGTTGTGCGACGAGCGTGAGCTGTTGTCGGCATCCAGTTGCTCTTTGGAAGTCCACACATCTGTTTCTTCCGGGAAGCTGAAACCAGCGGGCATAACTCCGATGACATTGAAACTGCGGCCTCCGATGGTCAGTGTTTTATTTGACAGATTCGGATCAGCGCTCAGGGTGCGCTGCCAGAATCCGTAACTGACGACAGCCACAGGCGCGGTGCCGAAGTTCGATTCTTCCGGCGAAAAGGTGCGGCCAATCGCCGGAGCAACGCCGAGCGCTTTGAAAAAATCCCGGTAGACGCTCACCTCGTTTGCCCGCACGGGCTCGTTGCCGCCCAGAATCGTTGAAGGGCCACCGAACCTGCCGCTGTAAGCCGAAATGGCTTCAAACGATGTTTGTCGCACGCGCCAATCGCTGAAATTCAGATGAGAAACGTATGTGTTCCTGCCGCTGTCGCCGACTTCCCACAGCATCACGACGCGTTCCGGTTCTGGGTAGGGAAGCGAACGCAGCAACACGCCATTGACGACGCTGAAAATGGCACTGTTCGCGCCGATGCCCAGGCCGAGCGTCAGCACTGCGACCAAGGTAAAGCCTGGATGTTTGAATAAGCTTCGCGCGCCGTAGCGTATGTCTTGCCACAAGGTTGAGAGCATGAATCCTCCTGTTTTTTGTCAAGCTGGCAAAAAGCACTGTGATGTAATCGCTCTATTCATTTTCCATTTGCCAGTTTCCATCTTTCATTTTTCATTGCTGGCTCCGGATGTTCCGCTCAATGACAAATGACAAGTCAAAAATGGAAAATGGAAAATGACACTACTGCTGAGTTTCTGACTATTGCCTATTTGGCTTTCAGCACAATGAACGTCAGATCTTCTTATTGCGGTGCGTCTGCGCACCAGTCTTTGACGCGCCGTAAAATCTCGTCACGGATTTCATTGACGGGAAGCCGCGCGGTTTCGATCAATGCCTGCTGAATCCGATGGTCGTCAAATTCTTCGCCGTCCTTGTTTTGCGCTTCGGGCAAGCCGTCGGTGAAAGCGATCAGCACATCGCCGGATTGCATCTGGATCATTTCCTGCTCGTAGCGCAGATGGTCGAAC
>CAZXHW010000461.1:0-6720 GCA_964639915.1 uncultured Heliomicrobium sp. | reverse complement strand
GAAGTCCTGGTATACCAACGCGGCTCCGCCAGCGACTGCGGGGCAGGAGTGCGAAGTTCCGGAAGACCAGCCATACAAGGTTTGACCGCTTGGCCAATACTGGTTGCAAACGCTGCTGCCATCGTAATTGGATTGCGGGATGCCAGCTTCGATGTGGGTGCCGGGAGCAATGATGTCAGGTTTGACGCGGCCATCGCCGCCTGCTGAATTGACAGGGCCACGGCTGGAAAAGCTGATGATGTCATTGGCGCTGTCGGCTCCGGTGTTGCCAATGCCGCAACCGTCCGTTCCGGTTTGGCGAACGTTTTCGCCTGCGCCAACGGTAATAATGTTTTTGGCGGTGCCAGGAGTGCTGACCGTGTTTGCTCCTGATCCGTCATTCCCAGCGGCAAAGACCACCGTCAGTTGTTGCAAACCGGCTGTTCCGGTTTGTGCATCGCGCACGATAGAGTCATAGGCTTGCGAGTTACTGTCGTAGTCGGGAATCGGCCCTCCAGTTTGCGTTTGGAATCCCCAGGAGTTGGATGAAATGCGCGAACCACTTCCGTAAGCGGTGCTTTCCCAGGCTGCCGGAGTAGATGAACCGCTGCCGAAAATCGCTGTCACGCCTACGCGGGTCCAAGGCGCGATACCCAAACCGTAGTTGTAACCCAGCGAATCTTCGTTCGCCGAACCCGTTCCCGTGTTCAAGCCTCCAATAATGTGGGAGTTCAGATAGCCATGCCCGCCCATCGCGCCGCTCTGGCTGGTGGGGTTGTTTTGAAAAGCAATTCGGCCAGCGGCCAAATCCGGATGACCGCTTAGGGTGTAAGCGTCATCAACCACATTGACGGCAAAGCCTGTGAATTGTGAGCTGGTAAATCCTTTTGTTCCCAGCCAAGCCAGATAGCCAGGGCCACTGGGCGCGTTGCCGGTCAAATTGCCCGCGACGATTTGTCCCTGCGCTTCGTCCAGACGGCGACGTTGACCTGCGGGTTCAATGGAAAACACGTCATCCTGGCTGGCCAATTCCATTACCTGTGACATCGGAATATTCATTGTCACGTTGTGATATTTCAGCACTTGCGTGTCTGAAAAGAAGCGTCGTGCGGAGCGTCTTAATGCGCTAACTTTCCGCGAAGTTTCGTCACTAGCAATGAACTGAACTGTGACATTGACGAACTGGTCGGCGTCAAAATTGCGCGCTTCAACCAACGATTGCCGGATGCGAAATGCCGGTTCGTAATCGCCAAGCCATTGCACAAAAGACTTTTCATCTTTCATCTGAATCAACCGCATCGCTGAATCGCTGTCGGCGCGAACCACGTACGCGTTGTTCGGCACGTAGCTAATGACATCAGCACCGGTTTGATCCAGCGACTGCAGCCATTCGTCCTGAATCGGCCCAATAAACTGGACGATGTACAAGCCTTTGCCCGGACGCGAGAAGTTTTTGCGGGCTACATTCATCTGCGTTTGGCGCAAATCGGCGGGCGGTTCTTTGCTCAGTAGTTCTGCATTCGTCGTGTCCAGCACATAACCGTTCAGCACGATCAAGTTCTGTTCATCGCGTGCGGCGAGCGGCAATGCCTGCATCGCTGCGCGACCACCGATGACTTCCTGATCCACGACGATCAAACGGAACGAACCGTAATTGAACTCTTCGCGGATCGCTCCGCGTTGAGACAGATCGTTGTAAACGCCCAAGTCTTCATTGTTAATGATCAATTTGTGAAGGCGATTTTGGTTCAGATAGGTGGTTGGCAGGTTGTCAGGATCTGTAATTCTTTGCGGAGTTTCGTCGCGGTCACCGAGTTGCGGCCTCAGCCGTTCCTGAACAAAAACGCTGGCCGTAGCCAGTAGAACAGCGCAGACCAGAACGGCCAGATAAAGCGTCAATCGTTTCATATTCGGGTTTCTCCTGAGTTGTCGGGGCAAGCGGGAGCTTGCGCGGTTTACACGTCGCCAGTATTTGAGGGAAAGCGTTACGACGACTTGATTTAGCCAGTCTTTGACTGCAAACGACTGGCTGGAGAATCAAATGACTTGTGCTTCGTTGTTCGAACAAAGCTCTGGGGTCGGTATAAGGCAGCCGGAAGATAATGCAGTTCAAATTAACTGGCAATAGCTTCCACTCCAAAAAATATAATAAAAATCCACAGATGCGGTGGTGTGACTGCATCTGTCTCCCGAAGCGAAAGGCGAGGCTGAGGATTCCATTTCGCCATCGCTCAAATTTTTTTGCAGGAACCTTTACCGCTACATGGTGTCGGGCAAAGTCAGCCCGATTGCGAGGGCTGGCTAAGTTAAGGTTTCGAGACGGTTTTCAAGCGTGGATCAATTTGTTCAGCCTTTTGCCGCGCAGCCTGCGCTGCGGCAGTTTGGCCTTTCTTTTTCAAGGCGATGCTCAATTGCAAATAAGCTTGCGCATAATTCGGATCGAGTTTGATCGCAGCTTCAAAGCGCTCGATGGCCTCATCAAGCTTGTTTTCGTTCAGCCGCTGATTGCCCGTAGCGACGTTTGTCATGGCGACTTCCTGATCCTGTTTCAATTTCAGCAATCTTGCCGCTTCCTGAAGTTCTGCGCGCGCGGCGTCGGTGTCGCCTTTTTGCCTGAGCGCCGCCCCCAGCGAGTTGTGCGGTTCCGGAGAATTCGGCGCAAGTTTGATTGCCGCCCGAAGCTCGGTTATGGCTTCTTCAGCTTTGCCTTTTTTCAACAGGACGTTGCCCAGAACGTGATGAAATTCGGCGTCGTCGTTTCTAAGTTTGATGGCTGTGGTCAGTTCGGCTTCGGCTTCGTCCAGTTTGGATTGCTGATAAAAGATTTCGCCGAGCGTGAAGTGCGCGTCCGGCAATTCCGGCGCAAGCGAGATGGTTTTTTGCAGCGAAGCGATTGCGTTGTCGCGTTCGTCTTTGTGTTTATAAGCCAGTGCCAGGTTGTAATGTGCCTCCGGCGCGTCCGGGGCGATGGCAATCAGCTTTTGAAATTGTTCGACCGCCGCAACCTGGTCGCCTTTCTGCATCAGCGTCAGCCCAAGGTTCAAATGCGAATTCACATTTTGATCATCCAGCTTCAGCGCTTCTCGAAACTCGGCAATTGCGCCGTCGTAGTTTCTCGCCTGCAAAAGCGAAAGCCCTAGATTGGAATGAGATTCGATCAGATCAGGTTTGATTTTGATGGCTTGCCGAAGCGTCGAAATGGATTCATCAAGCTGCCCATCTTCGCGCAGTGCCGCGCCAAGCGTTGCCAGGTATTGCGGTTGTTGCGGTTTCAGCTTAACGGCTTTTTTCAGCACTGTAACGGCTTCGGCTACATCTTCCCGGCTCCCTTTGCGAAGCAGCGCCGAGCCAAGCGCATTCTGCGCGTCAGGGTTGTTTGGCGTCAGCCTGGAGGCTTCGCGTAAGGCTGTGACTGCTCCCTCAAAATCGTTGGTTAACATTCGGCCAACACCCAGATAGTAATGGGCTTCGGCCAAATCAGGCTTCATTTTGATAGCCGCTTCAAATTCTTTCAGCGAACCGGGCATGTCGCCCATTTGTCCAAGCACAAAACCAAGGTTTGCGTGAAGCTCTGGCGCGGGTTTCAACTGCAACGCATACCGAAACTCACCTACCGCTGCATCCAGCAATTGCGCTCTGTGTAACAACATGCCCAAAGAGACATGCAGGCCTGCGTCATTCGGATTCAGTTGCGTCGCTCGCTGGTAAGCCTGGATGGCCGCCTCAGCATCACCTTTCTGTTCCAGCGCCGAAGCCAAATTGGTCCAGGCCTCGACAAAATCCGGTTTCAGTTTTACGGCTTCACGGAATTCAGCAATCGCCGGATTGATCTGTTCGGTTTCTGCCAGGGCCGCACCCAGAAAATTTCTGAGCATTGGGTCCTTCGGTTTGGCTTTTACGGCGGCGCGCAGTTTCGGCAATGCTGCCGCAGCCGCCGATTTGGAGTTCGCCGGTGCCGGGCGCGGCTTTTTTGCAGTTTGGGCAGTAGCGGAATTGAAAACCAAACAAACGACAATCAGACAGATTGCTCGCGGAAAAAAACTCATAACACCTTCCTGAAAATTGGGTATTTGATGGCGGCAAGTTGTAACCCAAATTGACTTTTGACGCTACCTCGCTGCGCGGTTCTGTGCTATCTCTTTCGGCGATGAACACCCTCATAAGATCCATTTTGACCATTTGTTTGATGCTGGTTGCCACGGCCATTGAACTGTCGGCGATGGAATGTTTGCCGCTTCAGGTGCGCAATCCCGACGGCAATTACATCATTCCCGGCGTAAAAGGCGATATTGTTTATCGCCAAGCAAACGGAGTCGAACTCTCGCTGGATGCCTACGTGCAAAAACGAGGCAACAAGCGACCGGCTGTGATTGTCATTCACGGAGGGAGTTGGGACACGGGCAGTCGTGTCAGTTTTGTTGGCCAGTTTTTGGAACTGCTCACCGCTGCCGGATATAACTGGTTTTCGATTGATTACCGGAAAAATGGGTTAAACCATTACGCTGAATCGGTTGACGATGTACGCGCTGCTGTTGAATTTGTGCGCTGCCACGCCAGCGAATTTCGGATTGATCCGAAAAAGATTGCCTTGCTTGGCGAAGACGCGGGCGCCCATTTGGCAGCCTTGCTGGCGGCAGATAAATCCGTCGGAATCAAGGCTGTGGTCGGCATTGGCGGCTTTTATGATTTCCGCCAAATGCCGGTTGTTGGTTCTCCGTATTCAATCCAGGCCTCGCCAATTACGGCAGACCTAAAATCGTTTCCGCCAGCATTGCTAATTCACGGAGCAAATGATCGAGATGTCCCGCCGCAACAGGCTTCGCAATTTTGTGAAACCCTGCGCACCCCCGGACGAGCTTGCGAATATATTGCGGTTGAGGGAGCAATTCACCGAGCTGAAAACTGGTGGCCCTCGCGATGGGCTTACAAAGAAGTCCTAACTGCCTGGCTGGCGAAAGAGATGAAGCTGGCGAAGGCCGATCACCAACCTTACGCCACAAATCTGAAAAAGGATTTGGTTTACTCCGCTCGCCACAAACTAAAGTTCGATGCCTATATTCCGTCAGGAAAAGGACTGCATCCTGCAATCATCATCGCGCACGGCGGCGGCTGGGAAGCGGGCGACAAAGTCACTTATGTCACGCCGCTGTTTGAGCCATTGGCCAAAGCGGGCTTTGCCTGGTTTTCGGTTGATTACCGGCTGACACCGCAAGTTCGCAACGCGGACCAGCTTGACGATTTGCGTGAGGCGATTCGTTTTGTCCGTGCGAACGCGGCGAAGTTCAATATTGATCCGAAGCGAATCGCCATTCTGGGAGAATCGGCCAGCGGTCAATTGGTGGCGCAACTGGCTGCTGAGAAGGTCGAAGGTATAGCCGCAGTCCTGTCGTTTTACGGTGTCTATGATTTTCTGCCGATGGCTACAAGCTTTACGCCGCGTTCGATTCCAGCGCGGCTGTTTGGTGCGACTGAACTCAACGATCAAACTCGCGAAATGATGACGCGCTTTTCGCCGCTTCATCAGGTCAAACCCGGAATGCCTCCGCTGCTGTTAATTCAAGGAACGGCTGACCGGCTGCACGCGCAAGCGGTTGCGTTTACAAAAGAACTGGATCGAGTTAGCGCGAATTATGACGTTTACGACGTGGCGGGCGCTCCGCATGGCGTCGAAAACTGGGAAGGCCACGCCGAATGGCTTGGATACAAAACGAAGTTGGTAGAGTGGTTGAAAGCGAAATTGAGATGACAGAGATTTGTTCACTGCATAGGCGCAACGCAACGCAGAAGTTTTGCAGAGAAAACGCTCTGCATTGTCTTCGCGATTTTTTGCGCCTCTGCGGTGCAATTGTTTTCATGGTTTTTGCGCTTTCCGTTCAAGGACAAAATCTTCCCGAACTTCCCAAAATCATTTTCGACAACTTCGGACCGGGCATCCGAGAGCAGGTCAAAAAAGCTGACGAAGATGCGCGCCGAAATCCAACTGATGCAAAAACTGTTGGACGGCTGGCGATGGTTTTGCAGACTTACGAAGAATACGAATTGGCCGTGACGGTTTATCAACGCGCACGCCAGCTTCAGCCAAATGAATTTCAATGGATTTATTTGCTGGCGGTTTGCCAATCGGCGCTGGGAAATTATTCTGAAGCTGCTGCGACTTTCCGCAAAGCGTTGGCAATCAAGTCGGATTATCTTCCTGCACAATTGAAGCTGGCGGATTCGCTGGTTGCAATCAACGAGCTTCCCGAAAGCCGGAAACTGTATGAAGCGCTGATTGCCAAAGAGCCCAATAATGCTCAGGCGCATTACGGCCTGGGGCGGGTCAAGGCTAAGCTTGGCGAAAAAGATGCGATTGATAGCTTGCGAAAGGCAGTCGGCCTTTCGCCATCGTGGGGAGCGGCGCATTACGTCTTGGCGCTAGCGTATCGAACTGCTGGCGATGCAGTCAGAGCGGCTGAGCATTTGCGGCTGTCTGAACAAAACAAGCTAATTCGACCAGCGATGAATGATCCGCTGATGAACACAGTTGCAGATTTGAATTCCGGTGCGGCAGACAGGCTTCGGAAAGGGGCGGAGCTGGAAGCGGAAGGTCACTTGGAAGAGTCCATTTCGGAGCACCTACGCGCATTGGAAATCAATCCGCAATATTTGCAAGTTCATGTCAACCTGATTCAGCTTTATGGTCGCACGCGCCAAGCAACCAAAGCCGAAGAGCATTACCGCGCAGCCACCGCCTTGAATCCC
>CAZXHW010000460.1:0-6728 GCA_964639915.1 uncultured Heliomicrobium sp. | reverse complement strand
GGCTCATAGTAAGGTCGTTTTTTGCAAAAGACTCGGCCCGCTTTCTATATGCTTATTTCTGCAATTTGATCGCTCAGAGCAGATCGCCATACAGGTGCTGAGCCAGCACAACAGCTGCAATGGCTGCGGTTTCCGTTCTCAAGATTCTTTGGCCTAAATGGACGGGAATGAACTTGCTGGCTTCGGCTGTTTCCAGTTCCTTGTCACTCCACCCGCCTTCGGATGCGACACAAACGCTAAGCTCAATTGGCTGATTTAGACTGGCGGCAATTTCATGCAATCTTCTTCCTCCCCTTTCAGAAAAGATCAGGTTCGCCGCTGTGGAACGCTCGCAAAACTGAACAAAGCGGACCGGTTCCGTGATTTCAACCAAACGGCGACGCCCGCATTGTTTCAGCGCTTCCAGCGAAATTCGCCGCCAGCGTTCCAGCTTTTGTTCGGCTCGATCTTCCGCGCGTTTTATGTCGCTATGGTCTGTGATCAGCGGAACGATTTGCGTTACGCCAAGCTCCGTCGCTTTCTGAACCACCCAATCAAATTTGTCGCCTTTGATTAACGCCTGAGCCAGCGTCAACCGTAACGGGGATTCCACTTCATTGCTTAACTTCCTGACAATGTTCAGATCGGCTTCGCGCTTTCGGATGGCAGCAATTTCACATTCCCATTCGGAACCTTCGCCATCAAAAACAAACACGCTATCGCCCACCGCTAAACGCAGCACCCGCGAAAGATGATGCGCTTCGTCGGCATCCAGCGTTATTTGCGAATCGGAAATTTGAGATTGAAGAGCGTGGAAGCGGTGGCGTTGCATACCCTGGTCAGGCGTTATCGCAATCAGAACGATGCCAAAGCGGCTTCTTCCGTATCGAAGGTTTCGAAGACTGTGTTGAGTTGGGTTACTTCCAACACATTTTTGACACTGGCAGGAAGGTTGCACAATCGGAGCTTTCCGCCTCTTCCAGAGATAGAAGTGTACGCTGAAACCAAAGCCCCAATGCCCGATGAATCTACCGAGGTAACATTGGCCAGACTAATCAGCACTTTTCGAGCGCCATTGTTCAGCACATCAGAAACCGCTTGGCGCAACTGCACATCATCTGTCCCCATCGTTATATTTCCTGACAATGACAGAATCGTTACGCCCTTGATTTCTTTTTTGCTTATCTGCACGTTGAAGCTTTCTCCAAATTTTCTCAGTGATTTGCATCAAGCATCACTCGTAGCGGAAAAGTGGTCAGCGGTTGATTGCCGCTGACCACTGACCGAGTAACTACTTGATTTTCAGCTTCACAATATTGCTGACTTTGCCGTCAACTGTCAAAGTCAGGTCAGCATCGCCCTTACCCGCCAAACTGGCCGGGATTTGCACGTTGGCCTGATCCAACCCATTAAATTGGCTCTGCGCGGCAAACCCAAGTGGAGTGACAGCCGTTCCGCCAATAGACATCGTCATCGCCCCAGAGGCGTAGCGGAAGCCCGTCCCAAACAACATAACGAAACTGCCCGCATCAATTGCAACCGCAGTTCCATCAGCATTGCTCATCTGGGTGGGAAAAGTCGTACCATCGGTTCCTGCCACTGCCACAGGTGCTCCTGTGCCATTTGCCAGCCGAGTAAAAATGCCTGGCGCTGAAGGAGTGACAGTTACCGTGCCACGCGAAACTGATCCATCTTTTGCCAACAACACAATTTGCGCCGTGCCCGCCTGCGTTCCTTCAGGAACCAGATAGTTCACCTGGCCCGTCGAAACGAAAAAGAGCCCAGCCGGTTGCCCATTAACGTAAATGGTTGTGCCGTCTAGTGAAGTTGGCAATGCGGTTGTCGTCGCCGAAACCGTCGTCGAAGCCAGCTTGGTTCCAAACAAAGCAGCGATAGAGTTTGGCGCAACACTGGTGTTCGCATATTTCGCGCCATCCACTGTTGTCGCAGCCACAGTATTCACATTCGCTGCCGCTGCAACGACGATTTGAATCGGCGTAGACATCAGCCCTGTCCCATTACGAGCTTGTAAAAAGAGCACGCCCGGGTTTGTTCGCAGTGACCCCGGAATATTTACCGTCGCGATTCCGGTGAGAAGGTCAGGAATCGGAACGATTGAAGTACCATTGACGATCGCCGTCGTCCCCAGATCAATGCCCGTCGCCAATAGCTTCACTGGCGCGTCTGCGGTTCCGGTTGCCAGGAAATATGTGTCTGATTGTTGAATGATTGGCGGTCCGGAGTTAAGCGAGGACAACTGGCTGCGTGCGACGCCGCCGGTATTCAGTGAAGAATGCACGTTGACGTAAAACCCTGCCGGATTCGCAATCATTCTCTGAAACGGTCCCAGGTTTCCCGCCACAATTGGCACAACAAAATTAGCCGACCCTTTGCCGCTTGGCAGCGTAACAGTGTTGGCTCCGCTGAGTCCGGTATCCATCACAACCGGGCCGTTCGCTCCCGCAGCTCCTTCATGGATATGCAAACCTCTTAGCGTAATTGCCGCAGCAAAGTCATATTGCATTGAGAACGTAACGGTACCACCCGTAATCACACCTTTGTCATCGCGAACCGGGCTGGCGGTAATTGTTGCCACCGCAGTTCCCGATTCAGTGGTGACCGGAGGAACTTCGTTGGCTGTGGTCATGGTGACAGTTTGGGCTTGTCTTTCTTCAAAACGAACAAGCTGGCCGCGAATCGCGCCGCCTGCATTCACCGTCGTATGCAGATTGACGTAAAAGCCCGGCGGATTTTTCAGCAATCTGCCAATCAAAGCGGCGTCAGTCACATTTACCGTGTAATCAAAAAGGCCTGATCCGGCCGCCAACGCCACAGGACTGGCGCCGCTGATTCCTGTGTTAATCACCACGGGTCCATTGATGGCGGCGGCGCCTTCATGAATGTGCAAGCCTGTCACGGTGGCCGCACCGGGAAAAATGGCATTGCCGAGAAAGCGAACTGTGGCGCTGGTGATATTTCCGCCAGCATCGCGCGTGACGTTCACCACAATCTGGAACCCGCCTTGCGCGGCAAGTCCCGTAATGGGAGGGTTTTCGTTGAGTGGACTGAGGATCAGTCCTGTTGAAACGGTCTCAGCCGAAGCTGAAATGCTCATGATGAACAAAATCAGGACGGCACTGATACTTACTGCTGTTCTCTTCATAGTTTCCTTTCATATATTTTGAGTCTTGCGACTCTATTGGTAAGGGATCAAATTAAGATAAGCGGCAACTGTCGAAACTGGGACTATCTCAATTCATCCAATCCAATCGTAAGCGGCCTGCTGTTGGATAAGGCAAATTGAGAGAATTTGCCTTATCCAACAGCAGGCCGCTTACCTCGCAAAACGCCTGAGAATTTTTGGGGAAAACCGAATTGAACCTGAAAGTGAACAAAGTGAAGGCACAAAAAACGCAAATGCCGCAGCCTGCCGCGAAATCTCGCGCCAAACCGCAGCATCTGCGTTGTCGGGGTTCTATTCATTTGCCGGGGGCCGTATAACTACTATGGCCGTTTCATTTACGTTGGGCTCGACCATCACGGCCTCACAGCAAGCTGAGAAGCCGTGAGGTTGAAAGCTGTTATTTGATATTGACCGAGACTGTGTTCGCGACTTTGCTACCGACAGTCAGAACCACATCAACGTTGGCGCGGGCAACTAGCGACTTTGGGATAGGCCCGACAGCGATCTGATCTAAGCCAACAAATCCCGGTGCGGCAGCAAAACCGAGGACCGGTGTACTGGTTCCTCCGATTGACGCTGAAACAGCGTTCGCTGGTGCGCCGACGATTCCCGTTCCGAATAAAATCAGATAGACATCGCCGGTTGCCAGATCAATCGGTGTGGCGACCGGAGTTCCGCTTTGGTTTGTGTAAATGGATTCGAAGGTTTGCACTGCACCGACAACTCGCAAAGCGACTGCCGCCGGTACGCCGGTTCCGAAGGTGTTCGCCGTAAAGATTCCCGGTGAAGTGGATTCAATGGTTACCGTGCCTTCTGCGACCACGCTCCCGCCACGCTTGACCGAAATTGTTGCTACTCCATTTGCCGTCCCAGTCGGAATCCAGTAGTTGATTTGACTTGGAGCGACAAAAAACAGCCCGGCGTTGCGGGTCGTGTTGGTTGAATCGCGCACTTCGATTTCGGTTCCGTCCAACTGAGTCGGTAGCGGATTGGTAGAAGCGCTCACCACATTTTGCGAAAGAGCCGCAGCGCTGAACGCGGAAACAATCATGTTTGGCGCCAACGCCACGTTCTGAGCAAAGCTCGCTGACGAAACAGTAGCGACTGCCGCTAAAGCCAAAGGCGCTTGAGCGCTGGCGCTGGTTGTATAAATCAAATCTCCGCTATCTGCCGTTCCATTGTTATTCGCGGCGTTACCTGCAGCATATACCGTAACTCGGCCAACAGCAGTTGCTGGTGCCGTCCAACGAAATGTCCACGTAGACTGGCTTGACCCTGAGTTTCCACCAGCGTTATGGCTGACATAACGTCTTAAATTCGCACCAACCACGCCTTGAAATGTTTGAGTGCGGTTTGGCTCGGTAATGGTAATCGTTCCTGCTGCCCTACCCTGGTCGTCAATGATCGTAGCTTCAAAGCCAAATCGCACACGCCCACTTTGGCTTAACGTAATTGTGATTGTGTAATTTTGATTGAGCACATAATTGGCAGGCATTCCCGAAACCGTTAGCGTTCCGCCGCCGCTGTTGACTGCGGTACCGATGTGGCAGGCAGCAATTGCGCACGTCTGCTCAGCGGGTGCGCCAGTTCGACTGGGCACAGGGCCTCCGGAATCCGCCTTCACACGCACACCTTTCAACCCGAAAGCCAGAAAAAGTCCGCAAAAAAACAAAAAGATAAAAACCTTCACCCGATTACTTCCCATAAACAAATCAACTCCCCTTTCAATGGTTGCTGTAATTTCCCACCCAGACGATCAGCGATTTTGAGCGCCCGGGTACACAGGTCAATAGAGGCAAATTCACTTCACGCGGTCTTAATTAAAAACGATCAGTTTCGACTTGAAGGGGGAAATTTTAAGTGTCAGCAAGCGTTATTCCACGAAGCTATACACGCGAAGGTAAATTCGAAAAGAGCTTATACAGTTAGACTTAGGAGGGATTCCCAATTTCGCCGCACAACTGCCACTGTAACAATTTCTGACAAAGAGTGTCACTATTTTGATCAGAAGGTCAGTTGGCCTCCATCTATCACCAGCGAGTGTCCTGTAATGAAACCCGCATCTTCCGAAGCCAGAAACGCCACCGCCGCTGCAACTTCATCGGGTTCGCCAAAGCGCGCCATAGGAATTTTGTCCTGAAAATATGTCCGCGCCAATTCCGGATCGGCATCCAGCACGGCCTGAGACAGTTTTGTGCGAATCATTCCCGGTGCCACCGCATTCACGCGAATCCCATGCGGAGCCAGTTCAATCGCCGCTGTCATCGTCAACCCCACGACGCCAAATTTTGATGCGTTGTATGCCACCAGTCCAACCTCGCCGACCAAGCCGTTGGTTGAAGCCATGTTGACGATATTTCCTTTCACACCTGCCGCAACCATGGATCGCGCAACGATTTGCGAGCAGAAAAAGACGCCCTTCAAATTCACATCAATTGTTGCGTCCCAACTTTCATCCGTCGTTTCCAGAAAGGGCGCGGGCGGCGCAATCCCTGCAATGTTGCAAAGCACATCAATCCGTCCGTGTTGGCGCAAAACTTCGTGAACCATTGCTTCAACCTGGGCTCTTTGCGCGACGTCCGTCTGCCAAGCCCAACTATTCCCGCCAATTTCAGCGGCAGCTTGTTGCGCCAGTTCCGCATTCAGGTCAACGATGGCAACGATCGCGCCTTCGCTGGCCAGGCGTTTGGCAGTGGCACGGCCAATTTCACCGCCTCCGCCCGTGACAACGGCAATCTTGTTCGTAAATCGCATAGTGAATAAAGGAAGAATAAGGATTTGTTGGGTACACGGAGAATCCAATATCGTCTGGACTTTTGCAAGCCGTCGCTTTTGAGTCCAATTTCGCGAAAATCAACGATCAGCGACCTTCGATCCAGTTTCTTGAAGTAAGGAAAAAGCTTTGGCCGTGAACTCCGAAACCTTGTTTAAATATCTGCGCCTGGCAGTTGCACTGGCGCAAAGCCGGGTGATACACAATCAGACAATCCTATTTTCAAATGGTTTGGAGGCGTGAGTGGAAACTCTTTTGCGAGATTTGCGGTTTGGATTGCGGATGTTGGCCCGAAACCCCGGTTTCACGGCAGTTGCGATTATCACGATGGCCTTGGGGTTGGGCGCAAATACAGCGCTGTTCAGCGTCGTCAATGGCGTGATGTTGAAATCGCTGCCCTTCAAGGAACCGGACCGGCTGATGTTTGTGCTGGAAACCAATGCCAAGTTCCCTGCTCCGGGTGTCAGCGCTTCCAGCCTGAATTACCGTGATTGGAAAGAACAGAACCATTCCTTTGAAAGTATCGCCGCGCGCCAAGCATTCGCGGGCAATTTCACCAGCAGTGAGCGGCCCGAAAAGATCATAGGCGAAAAAGTGACCTGGGATTACTTCCCCACGCTGGGCGTCGCCCCAATTGCAGGGCGAACTTTCACGCAGGAAGAAGATAAACCCGGCGGTCCGACGGTGTTGCTGTTATCAAATGGGCTTTGGCAACGGCGCTTCGGCGGCGATCCGGGAATTGTTGGCCTGACAGTTCCATTCAATGGTCAGAATGCAACCGTCATTGGAATT
>CAZXHW010000459.1:5886-6733 GCA_964639915.1 uncultured Heliomicrobium sp. | reverse complement strand
AGCCGAGCAGGTCGCGCATGTTGTCAATGGTGTCGGCCACGCGAATCAGATGATAGAAGATGTCCTGAATGTAGTAAGAGACTTCGCGCGAAAAAATCAGATTCTCGCGGCGCAACAGGATATTGAAAACATCGCGCAGCGGGCTGACTGAACGGCGCATTTGCAACAACTGCTTTTTGATTTGGAAGATGTCTTCGACAGTTTCCGTGCTGCTTTCATTAAAGAGGCGATCTTCCACCTCATCCATCCAATCCGAGAGTTGATCCAGGATCGGGAAATACCGATCCACAATCGCGTCCATAATCAAATAGGCCAGCAGCCCCGCACCCTGTTCGGCCAAATCCGTCCAGTTGCGCCAGAGGCGTTCGCCTTCCATTAGCGATTGCAGCGGCATCCGATGCACGGTCACGACATAATTGGGGCCGAGGAACAGATTCAACTCGCGGAAGCAGAGCGTGAAATTCTCCAGCAACTCGGCTTCGTAGAGCACGATGAAATAATAGCCGTGATAGTCTTCGATCTTGGGGCGTTGATGGGAATTCTGGCAATCTTCGATGGCGAGCGGGTGGAAATTGAATTCTTCGCGCAGGTTTTCCCAATCGGTTTCCGTCGGGTTTACGACATCCACCCACAACACGTGATTCGGGTCTTCGCGCAGTTCGCTGATTTGCTCGCAATCGGTAACGGTGGTGTACGACTTTTGCTCTCGGTGCAAGAGGATGGTAGAAATCATAGCGCCGAGATGATGCACAATCTCTCCGGCAGATGGCAATGATTCTATGGCAAACACGAAAAAGCTGATACTGAATGCCGACGATTACGGCGCGAGTCAGGAAGTCAATGCAGC
>CAZXHW010000459.1:0-5876 GCA_964639915.1 uncultured Heliomicrobium sp. | reverse complement strand
GAGGAACTTTGCCGCGCCGGAATGCTGGGCGGCGTTTCGGTATTAGCGAATGGCGCACAGTGGGAGGCGGCAGCCGATTTTTTGCGCGCCCATTCACAGGTCAGCGCAGGTATCCATTTGAATCTGATCGAAGGCCTGCCACTCGCGCCAGTGGATGCGACCCTGGTGAATCGGCAAGGCGAATTGGCGGGACGCAATGCCGTGATGTTGCGTTGGGTGTTGCAACCGCGCGCGGTGGCGGCAGCCGTTGAGCGCGAATGGCGCGCGCAAATCGAACGACTCTTGCAGTCTGGAGTGCGACTGACGCATGCCGACAGTCATCAGCATTTCCACGCCTTTCCGCCCGCGTTTCGGCTGGCGGTGAAGCTGTGTCAGGAATACCAAATTCCAGCGTTGCGGTGGCCGGGCGAACACAACGACATCAAAACGCGGCAACTTCTGACGCTGGCGCTCAATGCGAATTTGGCTGTCTCGCGGCAAACGCTCGCGCGTTCGTCCTTGCGCGCGAACGATCATTTTCTCGGCTTCAAACGCGCCGGCGAGTATGGCTTGGCGGAATTGATGGCGGATATCGAAACGCTGCAACCCGGCGTGACGGAACTCGCGTTGCATCCCAGCCTGCGCAATCATTCGCCCTACGCAACGTTGCGCGGGGACGATGAGCGGCGGGCGGTACTCAGCGCCGAATTTCGCGCGCAGCTTGCACGAAATGAAATCCAACTGACGCCTTGGCATGAGGTCTAATTGCATCCAAAGCCTCTCTTCGCCCCATAATTCTCATCAGGCAACGTCTCTTCAGGGATTTCATTCTAAGCCCAGCAAAAATCGCTCGCTGGCTCAGCTGGGGCAGAGCAAATGCGGGTTGTCATGTATAATGCGGCTTGCCTCCTTGATCGCAGAAGTTGTCGGCCCTACAGCGGGCTATCACAGGAGTAGATTATCTGATGTTGCTGAACCGATTTCTTTTTGTCTTAAGTTTCTGCTTGTTTGTTTCCCCCCTTTTCGCACAAGTTCCCTCTTCCACCTTACAAATCACGGCGCTGGATGAAACGGGCAAACCGCTCGTTGGCGTCAAACTCGCATTGAAAAAAGCCGGCGTTGAAGTTGGCACGACATTGACGGATGAAAAAGGCCAAGCCACGTTGTCGAAGCTGGCGGCAGGCACATATGAAATCATCGCTACGAAAGAGGGGCTGGAGCCGCGCACGAAATCCGATTTGGTGATTACGCCAAGCGCCACCAATGAACTCGAATTGGTGATGGTGCCAAAGGTAAGCATTGCGGATACCGTGAACGTTAATGCCAGCACGGCAACGACGAATCCGGTGGAGCAGGGAGCGTCTGTTTCCACGGACATCAATCGCCAGCAAGCCAAAGACACGGCGATTCGCCCGCACACCGTCGCCGATGCGTTGCCGCTGGTGCCGGGCGTCGTGCGTGATGGGCAAGGGCAGTTGCACATCAATGGCGCAGCGGAAAATCGCAATGCGCTGCTGGTCAATGCAATGGACGTGACCGATCCGGCGACGGGGCAGTTGATCGAAGGCGACATTCGCGTGCAGACCGAGCGCGTGCTGAACAACGCCCAAGCAGTTCTGGAAGCCGCCGGGTCTTCGCTGGATCGAGTCGTCAAGACGACGGTCTTTCTGGCGGATATGAACGATTTTACGGCGATGAACGAAGTGTATGCGACCTTTTTTGGCGCAACGCGCCCGGCGCGCTCGACCGTGCAAGCGGCGCGATTGCCGCGCGATGTTAAGGTCGAGATTGAAGTCGTGGCTTTAGTTTGATAGAGATCATAAAACCCCTTCCTACGAAGACACACGAAGGATCACGAAGGCAATAAATCTTCGTGGTTCTTCGCGTGGCTTCGTGGAAAAAATTTGAGGAGCTAATTAACAGTGCGAAAAATCTTGTTGCATTCAGTTTTATTCGCCTTGGCGATTTCAGCCGTGGCTTGCGGCAAAAGTGGCGTCGCCAGCGGCACCGGTGGCGATGAAGTTGCCGCCACCGTCAACGGAAAACAGATTCTGATCAAAGACCTGGACAGCGTTATTGCTCAGCAGTTTCGTGGGCAGGAAGCCCAGCTTTCGCAACTGGCGCAGGCCGGATACCGGCTGCAAGCGCTGGACACGATGATTAACAGTGAGGTTTTGTATCAGCGTGCCGTCAAAGACGGAATCAACCCAACCGATGATGAAGTTCGTCAGGCTGTGCAGCGTTACAAACAGGAACGCAGTTTGACCGAAGAAGCCTTTGCCAACGAATTGAAGCAGATCAATCAGACCGAAGAGCAATTCCGTGATCTGGCCAAACGGCAACTGGCGGTTAGCAAACTATATGAAAAAATCGGTTCGCAATTGAAAGTTCAGGATCGTGAAGTCGCGGAAGCTTTCAACGAAAACCCAAAACAGTTTTCCCTGCAACCCGGCGTTTATCTTTCCGACATCATCATTGATCCGAACAACAATGGAACCAAGTTCGACGCTGTCGGCGAACCTGCCGCTGAACAGAGGATCAAGGAAATTCAGACCCGCCTGAAAAATGGTTCAGATTTTGCCACCATCGCGCGTCAGCTTTCTGAGCATGAATCTTTCCGAAATAGCGGCGATCTGGGCTTTTTGGCGAAAGAGCAATTCGTTGGGCTGCCGCAAATGATGGGGATTCCCGCTTCGATTGGTGACAGGTTTATGGCAATGCAGGAAGGTGACATCACCGATCCGGTGAAAGATCAAGCCGGTCGTTGGCACATTTTCAAAGTCACCGGCAAGCAGACCGAAACCCGTGACCGCACGCTGGACGAAGTTCGCAAGGAAATCAACGATGCGATTCTGGCGCAACGCAAACAGATTGCCGACGCCGCGTTGCAGGCTCGGGCACGCGACGAAGCCAAGATTGAAAATTTCCTGGCGCAGCGAATGCTCGACAATCCGAACAGCTTTGGTGTGTTGCGTCCGGCTCCAGGCGCTGGCGGCAAGGCAAACACTGCCGCAAGCCCGGCTGCTTCGCCACAATCTTCACCGGCGGCCGCCGCGTCACCTAAGAAGTAGATGGAGAGATAGAGGGATAAAGAGACGGAGAAGACTGAGAGACGGAAGGATAGAGAGACAGAGAGATAGAGGGATAGAGAGCAGTTTTAGATTGCGCTAGACCTTCGGCAAACTTTCTTACTCTCGTTCCCTCGTTCTCTCCATTCCTCCGTTCTCTCTTCTCCCTCGTCGAAGAAATGCTTTTCCGTTTTAGCGAAGTCACAAAATCCTACGGCGCGCAAGAAGTGCTGCGCGGTGTCACCTTCCAAATCAATCCCGGCGAACACGTAGCTCTGGTTGGCCGCAATGGCGCGGGCAAAACCACCATTCTGCGCCTGATTACCGGTGCAGAAAGTCCAGACAATGGCCTGATTGACGCTATGCGCGGCTTGCGGTTCGGCGTGCTGGCGCAGCATGTAGATTTCAGCGGCGCTGAAAACATCCTGGATGCAGCGCTGTCCGTATTTGAAAACCTGCGCTCACTGGAAACCAAAATGCGCGAACTGGAACATGCGATGACTGAAGAGTCAGGCGATGAGCTAGATCGCGTGATGCATGAATACAGTGACGCCCAGCACACATATGAGCTTGAGGGTGGGTTCAACTACCACGCTCGCGCTGAAGCCGTGCTGCTCGGGCTTGGGTTCAGCAAAGACGAGTTCAGCAAACGCGCCGAAAATCTGTCTGGCGGCGAAAAGAACCGGCTGGGACTGGCTCGGCTGTTGTTGCTGGAGCCGGATATCTTGCTGCTGGACGAACCGACGAACCATCTGGACGTTGATGCGGTCGAATGGCTGGAAGAGTTTTTGTCCGCTTACAAATCGGCGTATCTGATTATTTCTCACGACCGATTCTTTCTGGATCATACGGTCAACCGCGTGCTCGATTTAGAGTTTGGCAAAGTCGAAAGCTACAAAGGCAATTACAGCCAATACGTTGTCGAAAAAGAAGAACGCCGCGAAATGCAGCAGCGCGCTTATGAACAGCAGCGCGAAATGATCGAGCGCACAGAAGATTTCATCCGCCGCAATCTGGCCGGCCAGAAAACCAAACAAGCCAAGTCGCGCCGCACCTTGCTGCAAAGAGTCGAGCGGCTGGAAAGCGTCAGCGATTTGGAAACTGCCACCTTCAAGCTAAAACCAACTGCTCGCACCGGAGATCAGGTTTTAGTTCTGGACAAACTGGCGATTGGATTTCCGACGAAAACCCTTGCCAGCAATCTGAATCTGACGTTGCGGCGTAGCGACCGGCTGGGAATCATTGGCGGCAATGGAACGGGCAAAACAACTTTGTTGCGAACAATTCTGGGAGAACAGCAGTCGATTGATGGCGAAATGCGCTGGGGAACCGGCGTGAATCCGGGGTATTACGATCAGCGGTTGCTGACGGTGGATGATCGCAACACTGTGATTGAGGAACTGCGAACCATTGCTTCCGCTGCGGTTACCGATGGCGAATTGCGTGGTTTTCTGGGCAGGTTTCTGTTTTCGGGTGACGATGTGTTCAAACCTGTTTCGGCGCTTTCGGGGGGAGAAAAGGGAAGACTGGCCTTGGCGAAGCTGATTTACTCGCGCGTCAATGTGCTAATTCTGGATGAGCCGACGAACCATCTGGACATTGCTTCGTGCGAAGCGCTGGAAGATGCGCTGAACGAATTCGACGGAACGATCGTGACTGTTTCGCACGACCGTTATTTTCTGGACCGCATCGCCACAAAGATTCTGGCGTTTACCGACAAAGGCGTTGAGTATTTCGACGGCGGGTACACAGAATTTTACGATGAACATCATCGGACGTTAGCCCAGCAGCAAGCCCGCGAAGTGGAAGCGCAAAAAGCTGAACGCGCCGTTCGCAAAGCCGAAATTCCGAAACAGACCAACAAGACGAATAAGTCTCGCCAAAAAGCTCCGAACCCTGCCGACATTGAAGCCGAAATTCATGCGAAAGAATCGGAGCTTCAAGAACTTACTGCATTGCTTTCAACTGAAGAGGTCGCTCGCGATAAAAGCAAATTGTTTGAACTCAGCGAAAAGTACGAAGATCTGGAAGAACGAATCGCGAAGCTTTATAAAACCTGGGAAGCGGCACTTGAAGCTGACAGCGCAGCAAAAACCGCCTGAACGAAATGCAACTGATTCTTCCATCCTTCGCCAAGATCAATTGGACACTGGAAATTCTTGGGAAACGCGCTGACGGCTATCACGAATTGCGGACCTTGCTGCAAACAGTCAGCGTTGCCGATGAATTGATCTTTGAATTGCTTGAGCAGGGAATTGAAATCGTTTGCGATCATCCCGATGTGCCGTGCGATGAAACCAACCTGGTTCACCGAGCGGCAAAACTGTTGGCTGACTTCACGGGGATCAGCAAAGGCGTTCGCGTGACGATCAACAAACAAATTCCAACTGCTGCCGGATTGGGCGGAGGCAGTGGGAATGCAGCGGTAACGTTTCTGGCGTTGCAGAAACTTTGGCAGATAGAACTGAAGCCGCGAGATTTGTTTCCGCTGGGAGCAAAGCTTGGGGCTGATGTGCCATTCTTTTTCATTGGTGGAACCTGCCTGGGAGTAGGTCGCGGAGATGAAATTTATCCGCTTACGGACATAAAGGCGGAAAATTTATTGTTGGTAAATGCGGGAATTTTGGTTCCAACGCGTGAAGTTTACGGAGCGTTGCCGCCTGAGTTGACAAACCCCAATGCCATTACTAAGATGCCGACTTCTTTCGAGGTGGCGTACGCTGCCGCAACAACCCAAGACGAGCAAATTCGATTACATAATGACCTGGAAATTCCGGTCTTGGCTCGTCACAAACTGCTCGGAGAGATAAAAGAGAAGCTTGAGCGAGC
>CAZXHW010000458.1:0-6757 GCA_964639915.1 uncultured Heliomicrobium sp. | reverse complement strand
ATTTTGAAGATTTTCTCAGGAAGAACCGGCGATCAGCCGAAGCCGAATTTTCTGGCTTGGAGCTTGAGCGCTTGCGAGAGTATTACCATTTGGTTCTGAAATGGAATTCCAGGCTTCACCTGACGACATTGATTGAACCTTCCCAGTTTTTTCGCCGCCACATATTGGAATCTGAATTTGCCGAAGGGTTTATCTTCTCACAAGTCGAACAAGTTTGGGATTTAGGTACTGGCTTAGGAGTGCCCGGAATTCCTATAGCCATACTCAGACCAGATTTGGCCATCCATCTGGTTGAATCAAAGCGTGGAAAAGTCATTTTCCTGGAAGAAGTCATTTCAGCTTTGAAGTTATCAAACGTCAAAGTGATTGAAGCCAGAATAGAATCGCTTGGCGATTTTCCGACTAATTCCTGCTTGATTGCTCGTGCTGTGGAGCAAATGGAAGATGTGGTCTCAGAAATGTTGGTCTTGGGAAAGAATTGTCGGCAAGTCATTGTTTTGGGGACAGAAGATCTTGCCAAAAAGCTGCAAAATGCCAACCGGTCAAACATCAAACTCCAAATTGAACCAATCCCGGGATCGGATCGGAAGTTTGTAGTCATCTGTTTGAGTTTCACGTGAAACGTTTTGAGATTTTCCGTGAAAGGTTCTTTGTCGCATGGTTTCACGTGAAACGTTCAGGTGCTTATGGTAATGTCGTTTTCTTGGTAGCCTTCAACTGAGTGTCTTCATTGGGTAGGAAAAAAATGGGAAAAGTGATTGCAATCTCAAACCAAAAAGGCGGAGTTGGGAAAACAACGACCGCCATCAACCTTGCCGCTTCACTGGCGGTAGCCGAAGTGTCTACGTTGCTGATTGATCTGGACCCGCAAGCTAATGCAACAAGCGGTTCTGGGATCAAAAAAGGCTCTTTCAAGCGCGGTGTCTATCATTCCCTGGTGATGCAAGAACCAATTGGCAAGGTTATGCTCAATACAGAGCTTGAGTTTATGAAAGTTGCCCCTTCTGATCGTAATTTAGCGGGAGCAGAAGTCGAACTGATTGACGTTGAGGGGCGAGAATACTTTCTAAAAAAAGTTATTAGTGAAGAACGAGCAAACTTTGAATACATCATCTTAGATTGTCCTCCCAGTCTAGGCTTGCTGAACCTGAATGCCTTAGCCGCTGCCGATTCCGTGATTGTTCCGATTCAGTGCGAATATTTTGCCTTGGAAGGCGTGACCGATCTGTGGGATACACTGGTTAGAATTCGTCGCAGCTTAAATACGAGCTTGGCTGTCGAGGGCTTTCTGTTGACGATGTATGACGAAAGGACCAATCTGGCGAATCAGGTTGTGGCGGATTTACGAGATTTTCTGGGAAGCCAAGTATTTGACACAATTATTCCCAGAAATATCAAATTGGCTGAGGCTCCAAGCCATGGGAAGCCAATTATCCTGTACGACATCAAATCGCGTGGGTCTGAAAGTTACATGAACCTTGCCAAAGAGGTAATGGAAAATGACAAGAAAAGCGTTAGGTAGAGGGCTTAGTGCTCTATTGGCTGATTCATTGGCTCAGGGCGACGAACTTTTAGAAGTAGATATTGATCTGATAGAGCCAAATCCGGATCAGCCGCGATCTTATTTCAATGAAAACAAGCTGGAAGAACTTGCTCAATCAATCAGGGCCAATGGATTGGTGCAGCCCATTCTTTTGCGCAGAGTTGCCAGTGGACGTTATCAGATTGTCGCTGGAGAAAGACGTTGGCGTGCTGCGCAACGCGCTGGACTGCATAAAGTTAACGCCGTAGTTCGCAGCATCCCAGATGCAAAATTACTTGAGCTGGCGTTGATTGAAAACATTCAACGTCAGGAATTGAATCCGATTGAAGAAGCGTTGGCTTACCAAAGATTGATTCAAAATTTAGGGTTGACGCAAGATGAAGTTGCGCAGCGAGTAGGTAAAGATAGGTCTTCAATTGCAAACTACCTGAGGTTGTTAAAACTGCCTGCCAAGATCCAGCAGATGCTGGAAGAAGATCAGCTTTCAATGGGACATGCTCGTGCTTTACTTGGGTTGGAGTCCGAACAAGATCAGTTGCGGCTGGCCGAAGAGATCATTTCAGGAAAATTATCAGTTCGTGAGACAGAACAAGCGGTGAAGCGAGCCACGTCAAGCCCCTCAATTAGAGAAAGCTCGACACAAAATGGCAATGATGCTAACATCCGCGCCGCCGAGTTAAAGTTGAAAAGGTATCTTGGCACTCCTGTTAAGATTAACTTGAATCAAAATGGAGGCAAGGTCGAGATTGAATTTGGTTCGATGAGTGAGTTGGACAGGATTTACTCGATCATCCTGCGAAAGTCAGATGCTTAGCCCTCCCCGTGCATGACAGACCAGGCTTCCCTCAAAATCTTCCATTGGCGACTGCCCCTATCTCAAATCTCAATACTTCAATCAATTCAGTTTAGGAGGCGTTAAATCATGAAATTTGGTAGCAGTAGGTCAGCAATAAATGACGGTCCAACCGATCTTCGCAGCTTCCTTGGCGAAGGTACAGACATCGTTGGAGAAGTTAAGTTCACAGAAATCATGCGTATAGATGCAGGCGTTTCGGGAACCATCACATCTGAATCAGGCTCTCTCTTAATTATGGAAAAAGGGAAAGTTAAGGCCACGATCAAGGCTGGAATGGTGGAAGTAAGCGGCACTGTGGAAGGAACGATTACGGCTAAAACCAGTGTCAAAATTCATCCATCAGGGCGTGTTTACGGAGATATTTATACGCCCGCACTGATGATCGAACACGGAGCCGTCTTTGACGGGAAGTGCCACATGATTGATGGCAAAGACAATAAAAATGCCAATAAAGCTGACCAAAAGCTGGGCGAACTGAAACCGTTTAAGACTGCAGATGCGGTTTGAGCTTGCTGTCGAACAAAATTGCGAAAGGCCGATAGACGATCAAAAGATCAACCATCGGCCTTTTCTGCGCTCTGACTGGATCAAGATTTACGGAGTATAGCCGCAAATTTCTGTGAATGCCGTTCGGCTTCGGCTAAAACATCTTTTTCGTATAACGTCAGCAATACTCTATCCCTCATCACAACTTGCCCATCAATAATCACCGTTTCTACATTGCTGGCTTCTGCGGCATAAACCACCGCCGAAATGAGGTCGAATCTGGGTACGGTATGCAAAGAATTCAAATTGAGCAAAACTAGATCAGCACGTTTTCCTACTTCAATAGACCCAATTTGATTCCCCAGCCCCAAAGCTTTGGCTCCGTTGGTTGTAGCCATTCGTAGTGCGGTCAAAGCCGGGAGCGACTGTGAACCGCGAAGGACTTTTTGCAATAAAGCGGCTGTTCTCATTTCAGTGAAAATGTCCAGCCGATTATTGCAAGGCGCGCCATCTGCTCCGAGTGAAACCGAAATTCCACGGTCCAGCATTTCAGAAACGCGGGCAATGCCCGAAGCAAGTTTCAAATTCGATGAAGGGCAATGGGAGACATGGGTGCCGGTTGTTTGCAGCACTTCCATCTCTGTTTCATCCAGATGAATACAGTGCGCTAGCACAATATGTTGAGCTGCTAACCCAACATCATTCAAGTAATGTACATTTCGCTTCCCCGTTGATCGTTCGACCATGGCAACCTCGTCAGGGTTTTCCGAGGCGTGCGTATGCACCAAAACTTCGCGCTCGCGTGAAAGCCTTGCAACAGCTTCCAATAATTGTCGGCTGCAACTGACAGCAAAGCGCGGAGCGAAGCAATAACGAATTCGCCCGTTGGCGGCCCCATGCCAGCGTTCCAGCAGGTGAAGCGATTCAGCAATCGAAGCTTCAGTTTCTTCGTTCAATGCTGTGGGAACATCATCTCCAGCGTCCATCATGCATTTGCCAACCGTAGCTCGAAACCCAGACTCTTCAACCGCTTGGAAAACCGAATCCGTGTGATTGACCGTTTCCATTGTCAGCGCGCAAGTTGTGCCACCTTTGATTAGTTCAGCAATTCCCAGTCGCGCCGATGCATATAATGATTCCGGAGTATGTGCTGCTTCCATTGGCCAAACTCGTTGCTTGAGCCAATCAATCAACGCTAGATCGTCAGCCGCTCCACGGAACAACGTTTGGCAAAGATGAATATGCGTTTGCACGAAACCCGGAAGCAAGACACGGTCGTGCCCATCAATTACTTCGTCAAAGCCAACACCGGAGCATGGCGCAGCTAGTTCGATTGAAGCAATGCGTCCATGTTCAACTATGACATTGCCCTGCAAGATGTGGTTATGCGGATCAAGGGTGATGATGGTTGTGTCTTTAATAAGTAGTCTGTCGGCCATAGCGACAGGTAAGATAGCAAATCTTAGTTGATGTTGATCAAAAAATTATGCTCTCCTCGCACTTACGCTGATCAATTCACACGCATCAGCCGAAAATTATCCGTTGTGGCCAGACTGTTATTTGATACTGAACCATTGGCAATCACCGAAAATCCAACCTGATTGACCCCGCTGGGAACTGTAAATCTCACTCGAACAGTCGTAGGCCGCGTAATATTGGTGAATGGCACCGAAGGGCCATCGAAGATGTTTTCGCCTTCAGCGTACCTGACGCCGAAGGTTAGGCGAGTCGTTGTTGTTGCTGTGATATCGGCTGAAACTTCATAAGTCGCTCCTGACGTTAGCCGTACCCACTGGATGATCGAAGCCGGTGAAAAGTTAGTGGTTGGCGTGAATCGCGCGATTCCATTTGTGAAGCTGACCGCTCCTGATGTTGTCCAATACATTTCCCCCTGATCAAAGTTTGGATTGAGAATCGTCGCATCATTGCCGGGCGGAGGAGTCGGAGTCGGTGTTGGGATGGGAGTTGGTGTTGGAGTTGGCGTAGCTCCTGGCGGAATCCACGGTGAAGTTAGGTTGTAAGCAAAGTTTGCCGACTGATTCGATGACAAATAGTTAAACTCGACCCAGCCAGGGTTTGGGTAGTAAGTCGTGAAATCAATGCGTGGGCCAGGCGATTGCACGGTAACGCGATAATTTCTCCCGCCAGTAATGCTGCTCAACCGATAATAACCACTGCGATCAGTTCGAGCAAAACCGCCTTGCGAGCCAGTTAACGTGACGCCGTAATTTTCCAAGCCTCTGCCGTCGCGATCAGTCAATCGTCCGGTAATTGTGAAAGATGGTGGGTCATCCGTCCGTAGTTGAACAGGTATGGTGTATTCGGAATCTCCAACAGCATTGAATGCACGTAGTCGGTAGCTATACCAAGTTTGCGGGTTCAGTCCACTTTCGGTGTATTGAGTTGAATTGGCAGATGCTCGCGCGACTTCAACAAAATTAGTGCAGCCGAGTCCGATACATCGCTCAATCTTGAAACCATCTTCATTCGACGAATTGTCGCGCCAGACAAGCACGCTTGTATTCCAGCTTGAACTAAATGAAAAGATTTGGGGCGCAATGGGAGGAACGAGAAAGCTGCTCTGTGCTGTTCGCAGATGAATCCGCATCGTTGCATAGGGTCGTTGATTACCCAGCTTTGCCAAGGCAAAAACTGCCAGTCCGTTGTTTGCGGTTACGGACGGTTTGTCTTCGGGAAGCTCCGAATTAGCCAATGCAATTCCTTCCGGATCAAGAACGGCGCCCGTATCGGTAATGCGAGCGGCGTATATGGCTCCACTATTTTGCTGCGGATAAAGAGCCTGACGCGGATCAAACCATGCAGCCAGAAAACCGGAACTGTCCCAAGCAACGCTCGGCACGAAGCCGTTTGGCGAAACAGAGAATCCGCGCTCGCCGTTATTGCCAAAAGTTCCGTCGGCGTTGATCTTGCGTGCAGTGACGCCACCATAGAAATCCAGCTCGTAAGCGAAGCCCGCTGTTGTCCGCCCGCGATAAACGACCAGCGCGGAATTTCCAGCGGAAACGAGTTGCGGTTCCAAGCCCCAACTTATGATTTGGCAATCACCCAGCGGGCCGGAGATTTTGAAGGCGTTTGCTGGCGTTCCCTGCTGACTGATGAAGCTTCCCCAAACGCAATTGCATCCTGCCGAATCCATCCCCGTCCAAACCATTAGCCAACGATTACCGACCGCCGCCACGCTCGGTAAGTTTAGCGCACTGCTCAGACCAATGACGCTGGGAAGAATAGTGGATGATTGCAGAATATGGCCGCTAGCGCTGATTCGCGTGGCCACAACGGAGCCGTCGAATTGATAAGTGCTGACGACAAGAAACTCTCCATTCAATGCGGCCACGTCCGCGTTCTTACCTCGTGAGATTCTAAATGGAGCAATATCGAGCGGCACGCCATCTGCGCCTAATCGCCTGCCGTAAATCGTGCCTTGTTGGTTGACCAGTCCGACCGCTGGTTCTTGAGAGTTTTCCCAAACCACCAAGTAAGACGACCCATTCCAAGCAACTGCCGGGTTGGTAATCGCCGGATACCCGCCGTCCAACTGAACTGGCTCCGCGCCGACCGGATTGCCATTGGCGTCAAGCTTCATAGCCAGAATGCGCGAATCCCCTGAAACCTGACTGCGATAAGCCAGCAAAAAACCACCACTGCCCGCAGCCATTTGCGCCAGGCTTTGGCGGGGCGCGCTTGCGCCGACGGCAGACACAGTAGTTGCTGTTTCGTTGGCCTTAATCCCAGCAGTCAGGACATCGAGGTCTGAGGAAATATAGCTGACCGACGCATTGGCATGTGGCTGGTACACGTCTTGTGTTACCCAGACGGCTTGCGCCCCACCATTAGGGTTTGGTGCCATGGCC
>CAZXHW010000457.1:0-6762 GCA_964639915.1 uncultured Heliomicrobium sp. | reverse complement strand
GCCATCGTGTTGTTCTGTTGAAAAATCCGGGCAGTGGCAACAGCAGCGATCCGTACCGTCAACTCGACGTGACGGCATTTGCTTCGCCGAACTTCGGCAGCTTCAGCTATGAATCGGGACGCAACTTCCTGCGCGTCGGCCCGATTAACTCTTGGGACTTGGCGCTCTCAAAAGAGTTCCGCGTCAAAGAGCGATATAGATTCGAAGCGCGCCTGGATGCGTTCAACGCCTTCAACCACACGCAATTTGACGGCGTCAATACCGCTGCGGTTTTCTCCGGACCGAACAGCACCACCATCACCAACCTGGCCAATGAACAAACCAACCGGAATGGCTTTGGCTCCATCAACTCGGTGCGCTTGCCGCGCAACATGCAATGGTCGTTGCGCTTCCAGTTCTAAACTGTAAGCCGACCCAACCTAAGGCCGGATTCTTTACCGCGAAAGAATCCGGCCTTTTTCACAAAAAAACTTCAGGAGGCATCTCTATGATTTGTCGCAAGAGTCCATCAATCGCGGGAATGTTCCTGCTGCTTTGCACCGCGCTTTCTTCCGCCTTCGCGCAACCTGCCCAGCGCCAACCCACTCCTAACGACACCTTGAAATCGCCCGAAGTGCTTTCGGACGGTCGCGTTGTGTTTCGCATTTACGCGCCGAAAGCCGACGAAGTCACCGTTGGCGGCGATTGGATTCCGCAAGGATTGGGAACCGGCGGGAAACTGACCAAAGACGAGCAGGGCGTTTGGTCAATGACAGTCGGCCCGTTGCCCGCAGATTTTTACAGCTATTCATTCACGGTGGACGGCGTGCGGACGCTGGACCCAAAAAATGCATTCATCAAACAAGGCGTCAACAGCCTGGACAATATGGTGTTCGTGCCCGGAACCGCCGCCGCATTCCAGGAAAGCAAAGCCGTTCCGCACGGAGAGATTCGCAAGGTCTGGTACAAATCTTCGACGCTGGGCGAAGAGCGTCGGCTGCACATTTACTTACCGCCGGGGTATGACAACGGAAAAGGCAAATATCCCGTTTTTTATTTGCTGCATGGCGGAGGCGACGAAGATTCCGGCTGGAGCACGATTGGCCGCTCTGGATTCATCCTCGACAACCTGATTGCCGCTGGTAAAGCCAAACCGATGTTGGTCGTGATGCCCAATGGCAGTTTGCCGCGTCCGCCAGTTGTGCCCGGAGCCCCGCCGGATCCGGCAGCAAATGCCGCATTTCAAGATAAGTTTGTCAGCGAAATGCTCAAAGACATTGTGCCTTTCGTCGAAAAGACATATCGCGTTTTGCCGGGCAGCGCCAATCGTGCCCTGGCAGGGCTTTCCATGGGCGGCGGCCAAACGATGCGCGTGGTCGGCAGCAATCCCGACCAGTTTGCCTATGTCGGCGTGTGGAGCGCAGGTGTCAATCCGCAAACCAGCCCCGACTTTGAAAAGCGCAATGCGCTTTTGCTGGATAATGCTGACAAAGCCAACAAAGCGATCAAGCTGTTTTCGGTCAGCGTTGGTGACAAAGACACACTTGCCTTCGCCGGCTCAAAAAACCTGGACGAGATTCTGAAAAAACGTAACATCAACCATGAAATGCACGTCAGCACAGGTGGACACACTTGGATCAACTGGCGGATTTACCTGAACGATTACGCACAGAAGCTGTTCCAGACGGCAGGCAAATAACAAAGAATCTGACCAGCCCCAAAGGGGCGAACTGTGAAAGCCCGGTGCATAGCGCCGGGTAAGTAACCCAATCTTTATGTAAGCCCCAACGGGGCGAAATAAAACCAAATGCCTTATCTCGCCCTTTCAGGGCTTGCAACTGGCTTCGCAATACTCACTCAGCGCTGCCGCACTGAGCTATTACATCTTGCCCCGTTGGGGCTGAAACAACTTTCGGATCACGAAGACATCGGATTGCGAGGCTATTGCGAGGTATTGGCTAACTATCGCAAGGGACTATTCAAATGAAACTAGCACCAAGCAGAATTTCGCTCATCATCGCATTCCTCTTCGCTGCGGCCTTTGCCGCAAGCGTTTTCGCCCAAACCCAGGTCAAAATTGCCAATGGCACGCTGGAAGGCGTGGTGGAAAAATCGGGCATTCGCAGCTTCAAAGGCGTTCCGTTCGGCGCGCCACCTGTCGGAGATCTGCGCTGGAAACCGCCGCAACCGGTTAAAAACTGGACTGGCGTACGCAAAGCCGACAAATTCGGTCCGCGTTGCATGCAACGAGCAATTTTCGGTGACATGAATTTCCGCTCTGACGGCATGAGCGAAGACTGCCTGTACCTGAACGTCTGGACGCCCGCGAAAACCGGCAAAGAAAAATTGCCCGTGCTGGTGTACTTTTTCGGCGGCGGGTTTATGGCGGGTGACGGCTCCGAGCCACGCTACGACGGCGAAAGCATGGCCACCAAAGGCATCGTCACTATCTCGATCAGCTACCGCCTGAGCGTCTTTGGCTTTATGGCGCATCCAGAGCTGACCAAAGAATCGCCAAACAAAGCTTCGGGCAATTACGCGTTGTTTGATCAATACGCGGCGCTGAAATGGGTGCAGGAAAACATTGCGGCGTTCGGCGGTGATCCGAAACGCGTGACCATCGCGGGTGAATCTGCCGGTTCCATCGCTGTCAGCGCGCAAATGGCTTCACCGCTGTCGAAGAATCTGATTGCCGGAGCCATTGGCGAAAGCGGTTCGATTATGGGAGCGCTGTCTGCGACTCCGCTCAGTGAAGGCGAACAAGCGGGCGTGAAGTTTGGCCAGGCGATTGGCAAAGAATCCCTGGCGGCGCTTCGCGCAATGCCTGCCGATCAATTGCTGGAAGCAACTGCGAAACCGGGCTTGCCACGTTTTTCGCCGGTTGTGGACGGATACTTTTTCCCGAAAGCTCCGGTAGAAATTTTCGCTGCGGGCGAACAGGCGCGCGTGCCATTACTGGCAGGATCAAACTCCGAGGAATCCGGAGCCGCTGGTGTGCTGGGACGTGAAACGCCGACCGTTGAAAATTACAAGAAAGCGCTTGAACGGCTCTATCCGGGCAAAGGCGAACAAGTATTCAAGCTCTATCCCGCCACCAACGAAAACGAAGTGCTGGACGCCGCGCGCGATCTGGCCGGAGATCGGTTCATCAGTTTCAGCACCTGGAAATGGGTGGAACTGGCGACAAAGACCGGGGGCAAGCCGACCTACTATTACCGTTACGACCGTCCACGTCCGGCGATGCGTCCCGAAATGGGCAATGCGCAAGCAGGTTTGGCGGGAGGCGTCATTCGCAACCCGCAACCCAATGCTGGACCTCCCCGCCCTGCTCCCCGTGGCGCGGTGCATTCCGCTGAGATCGAATACGCCATGGGAAATCTGGACGGCAACAAGGTGTATGCCTGGACTCCCGACGATTACAAAGTCTCTAAGGTGATGCAGGAATACTTCGCCAACTTCATCAAGACCGGAAATCCCAACGGCAAAGGTCTGCCGAAATGGCCGACGTTCAAGGAAAACCAGCGAATGATTATTGATGTGAACACTCGCGCCGAAGCCGACACCGTTCGCGCGCGGTATGAATTTCACGAATCGTTACTGAAAAAATAGCTTTTTTTGGAGTGCTGCGCCGAACGCAGCACTCCAAAGCTGGGATGAACACTTATGAGCGAATACCTATTCACGAAAATCCGCCAGCAATTCGACAACGCGTCGCTCAGCGACATTGAACAAACTGTCATTGAGCAGGTTTCCGCCAAGCTGAACATCGCGCCCGGAGCGAGCATCGCCATTGGAGCCGGCAGCCGAGGCGTCGCCAACATTGCCCGCATCGTTGGTGCAGTTGTCAGCGCCGTCAAAGCCAAAGGCGGCGCGCCATTCGTCTTTCCGGCGATGGGCAGCCACGGCGGGGCGACAGCGGAAGGTCAACAGGAAATTCTGGCTTCGTACGGCATCACTGAAGAAACGATGGGCTGTCCGATTCACTCTTCGATGGAAGTCGTGCAACTGGACAACGGCGGATTGGAATTGCCGCTGTACATGGACCGGCATGCGCACGATTCCGACGGCGTCATTCTGGTCAACCGCATCAAGCCGCACACGGCTTTTCACGGAGAGTTTGAAAGCGGCTTGGTCAAAATGAGCATCATTGGACTCGGCAAAGAACGACTGGCCAATGCCATTCACAGCTTCGGCATTTACGGATTGAAAACCCTGATGCCACAAGCCGGGCGGAAAATTCTGGAAACGGGCAAAGTGCTGCTCGGCGTAGGCATTGTCGAAAACGCTTACGATCAAACCGCCATCATCGAAACGCTGACTCCGGCGGAAATCCTGGCGCGCGAACCTGTGCTGCTTGATCTGGCTAAGTCCAAATTACCAAGCTTTCCGCTGAATGAGATTGACGTGCTGGTGGTGGATCAGATCGGCAAAAACATCAGTGGCTCCGGCATGGACCCAAACATCATTGGGCGTATGCGAATTCGCGGCGAAGTGGAGCCAGCATTCCCCAACATCAAATCCATTGTCATTACGGATCTGACCGACGTTTCCCACGGCAACGCCTGTGGCATTGGCTTGGCGGATGTGGCGACGCGGCGTTTGGCCGACAAAGTGGATTGGGATGCGACGTATATGAACGGCGTCACCAGCGGATTTTACGAACACTTTATGTTGCCCATCGTCGCGCAAACAGACAAACAGGCGCTGGAGTGGGGCATCCGCGGCAGCCACGATCCGCACAAACCGAAAAAGCTGGTGCGCATCACAGACACGCTTCACCTGGACGAAATGTATGTATCCGAGCCCGCGCTGGAAGAAGTAAAAGGCAAAGTGGAAATCGTCGGCCAGCCTGTGAGTTTGTTTGATCAACAAGGCTCGCTAATTCCGTTTTAAGAAGTCGTCGGTAATGCTGATTCGACATCTGCTTTTCATTTTCCATTTTCGATTTGCCAATGGTCATTTTTCATTTTCCGCCGGACGCTGCTGAACTGAATGCAGGGCAATGCCAAATGAAAAATGGCAATTGATATATGGAAAATGGAAACACGCAATTGTATCGAATCATTGTTGGGAGAGATGAATGCCCTATCTAAACAAGCTACGCATTTTGACTGTTTGCCTGTTCGTTGTCGCAGCCGTCACGGTGATGATGCCGTCGCTTCACGCCCAAGACCCGCCAACCGGCGGAGGCCGTCGCGGAGGCAATATCCGCGAATTTCTTGGCCTGGAAAAACCACCTGATATGGCCGCCGCCGAACGCGGCGCGCCGCTCTATGCTGCCAGTTGCGCGTTCTGTCATGGCCCCAAAGCGCGCGGAGCAGAAGGACCAAATCTGATTCGTTCGGTTGTGGTCTTGCACGATGAAGACGGCAACAAAATCGTTCCGTACGTGCGCAAAGGCAATCCCGAAAAAGGCATGCCCGCATTTCCCAGAATGAGCGAAGAGCAGCTCAAGGACATTGCGCAGTTTCTGCACCTGCAAGTCGAGCTGACCGCCAATCGCGGAACCTACAAACGGCTGAACGTCGTCACTGGGAACGTTTCTCGCGGAGAAAGCTTTTTCAACGGCGAAGGCAAATGCTCTACCTGCCATTCTGTGACTGGCGATCTGGCAAAAATCGGCAGCAAGCTTCCTCCTGACGCAATTCAGAATCGTTTCCTGTGGCCCGGCGGTGGAGGGTTCGGCGCACCGACTCGCCCGAAAAAAGCGATGGTGACTTTGCCTGACGGCAAAACCGTTACCGGCATAATCAAGCTGCTGGACGATTTCAACGTGTCGCTTTATGACGAAGCGGGCAATTACCATTCGTGGTCCCGCGAACACAGCAAGCTCAAGCTGACAATCGAAGACCCGCTGAAAGCTCACCGCGAGTTGCTGGATAAATATACCGACGAGGTCATGCACGATCTGACCGCCTATCTGGTGACCATCAAATGAAATCCAACGAATTCGATAAACTTAAATTGAAATCTTGTTTGCGGCTCCGCCGCCCGATGTGCGGAAAGGCTGTGCCTTTCCGCAACGAAGCTCAAAATTACTCTTGGGGCTGTGCCCCAAACCATTCGGGGCGTAGCTCCATAACAAAGACAGCGCGCACCGGAAAGGCCGAGCCTTTCCGCACATCAGGCGGCAAAGCCGCGAAAACGTCCCCGTTAAACCTGCTGTATATTTTTATCATCGCGTTGCTTCCGCAGTTTGTTGCCGCTCAAGGCCTTGACCCGAAAGCCATACTCAAACAACCAACCGACACCTGGCCGACTTATAACGGCGATTATTCCGGACGGCGATACAGCACGCTGACGCAGATCAACGCACAGAATGTCGGCTTGCTGGCTGTTGACTGGATCTTCCGTGCCAATGTCGGCCCGCAACGCGGCGTAGGCAATCCCGAAATCAAATCCACTCCGTTGCTGGTCAACGGCATTTTGTACTTCACGATGCCAGATCACGTTTGGGCGGTTGATGCGCGCACAGGCGATGAACTGTGGCATTACATCTGGAAAGATCAGGGCGGCCATTTGGTCGGCCAACGCGGCGTAGGGATGTACGGCGACTGGCTGTATTTCGTCGGTCCCGACGGTTGGTTGATTTCGCTGGAAGCCAAAACCGGCAAGGAACGCTGGCGCAAAGAGATCGCCGACGAAAAGCGGCAATACTTCACCACGACGGCTCCACTGATCGTCAAAAACCATGTGTTGATTGGCGTTGGCGGCGACGCGATGGACATTCCGGGGTTCCTATATTCCTTTGATCCCGCAACCGGTGATGTGCAATGGCGCTGG
>CAZXHW010000456.1:0-6762 GCA_964639915.1 uncultured Heliomicrobium sp. | reverse complement strand
CAAAATCTTCGGCATTCAACTGGGAACCCTGAAAGTAAGCGGAGCCGTTTGCGCGGTTCTGATTTTGTTGATGATTTACTGGCTGTCGCGGCGGCTGATGTCCGTCTGGGAATCGGCCGCCGTCACCGGACTGGTGCTGGTCATTTGCGCCATAAAATCCACAGCCAATTACATCCAGCCGTATGCGTATGCCGCACTGTATGGATTTTTGTTTTCGCTGTCTTCGCTGGTTTGCACAGTCAAATTTGTGCAAACGCGACAATCGAAGATGATGATTTGGTCGGGAATCTTTGCGGGACTGGCATTGATTTCCAAACCGGAAATTGCGTTGGCTGCCTGGACAGCGGCGGCGGTTGTGTTGCTGACGGAAAGCATGGCCGACCGCAAAGCCTTGGGACGCGAAACGCTGAATTTCATTCTGCCGGTAATTGTTATTTTTGCCGCGAGTTATGGCTTTATTCTGAGCCGGACGCCGCTCTCCGTTTTGTTGAACGACAATCACGTTTTATTTACCAACATGCCGCCGCAATTGGTGTACTTCAACCGTCACATCAGCGGGCTGGCCAAGCTGCCGACTTCGCTGTGGTTTTCGCTGACCGGCATCGCCGTTTTTGGGGTGTGGGCCGGAGCCAGCGCGATGGTCGGTTCGGCGTTATCGTTCCGTCGGCAAAATTGGCTGCAATCATTGCGGCTGAGCGCATTGGTTTTACTGATCAGCGCCATTTTGCGAGAAGCCGCAATCAAGTTTCTGAAAGTGCCGGACGATGTGACGCCATTCGCTTCGGCGATTTTCGCGTTGCCAGTAGTTATCGGCATCATCGGTTGGCGAATCTGGAAAGCCTGGCGAAGCGGCCAGACAGTTTCGACTGAACAACGAATTTTGCTGGCGCTAACCGTGTTCAGTCTGTTTTCGATTTTGCGCGCGTTGCTGAACGTGACTACCACTGGTCCTTACACGCCGTTTTTCATCCCGACGCTGATTGTGGTGTTTCTGTATTTTCTGTTCCGTGCTGCGCCTGTCTTCCTGGCATCGCCACAAGTTCGATTAAACGTCAGCCACGTGGCCGTTTGTTTGATTGCGGTGCTGGTAATCGGGCTGGGTGTGAATTCCGCCCGGCGCTTTCGCAAAATCAATACATTCGAAGTTAGTTCGGCTCGCGGCAGCTTTATCACTTTGCCCGAAATCGGCGAGCCGTTGCAGGCCGCAATTCGGTTTGCCGAAGAGCGAGCCAAACCCGGTGAATACGTGCTGGCGCTGCCTGTGGCGACAACGATCAATTTTATGGCGGCGCGGCCTTACCCGCTGCGCGAAGAAATTGTCCATCCAGGTTTTTTGACCGACGAGAAAGAGTTTGACGCCATCGAACGAATCAAAACTCGTCAAGTTCCGTTGGTGCTGGTTGCGAATTTGATCACTTCGGAGTTTCGCGACCGCGTCTTTGGCGCCGATTACAACCGGGAACTGATGCGCTGGATCACGGAAAACTATCATCTGGTTAAACGCTTCGATTCGCCAAAACGACAAGGCGCAAATTTCGATAACGAACCCTTCTTCATTCTGGCTTACGAACGCAACCAATGAGTTTTTCATCGGCCACGTCCTCCGCTTCTTCGCCTGCCAAATTGAAGCGCGCATTGCGGTTGCGCGATCTAATCCTGCTGAACATTGTCGCCGTTTATACACCCAGCACACTGGCGCAAAGCCTGCCGCTGGGGTGGTTCGGACTGGCCGTTTGGGCGGCGGCGCTTTTCACATTTCTGCTGCCTTATGCGCTGGCCATCAGTGATCTTTCCGCCACCCATCCGCGCGAAGGCGGCGTCTATGCCTGGACGCGAATGGCGCTTGGCGATTTTCACGGCTTTGTTTGCGGCTGGTGTTATTGGGTCAACACGTTTCTGTACGTGCCGACAGTGTTTCTGGCTGTTGTCGCCGTGGCCGCTTTGCTGGGCGGCGAGAGCACAGCCTGGCTGGATAAAAACCCTGTGGCCGTGACGCTGATTGCCGGAGCCGCGTTGTGGCTGTCGGCGGCGCTGCACATTTTTGGACTTGGGCAAGGCAAGTGGCTGCAAAACATAGGCGCCTTCGGACGGCTGGGAGCAGCCGTGGCAATTTTGGCAGCGGCAGTTTGGAAACTCACAACTGGACAAGCCACAGCTTCAAACTCAACGGTATTAAGCTTTTGGCCGTCGCTGGCGTTGTGGCCGTTCATAATGAATGCCCTGGTCGGACTTGATCTTGGTTCGGCTATGAGCGACGAAGCAGAAACGCCGCAGCGCGAAATTTCGCGCTCGTTGAAAGTTGGCGGAACAGCGGTGGCTGTTTGTTATCTGCCGACCTTTGCCGCCGTTGCCTTTCTAGGCGTCAACGATCCGAGCCCGATTTACGGCCATCTGCAAGCAATCAATTCAATCTTTTCGCCAACAGGAAACCTTGCCTGGCTGGCGGCTTTGGTCGTGTTGATTGAGCTAATCGGTTTGCTCGGTTGCGGAGCCGCATGGCTGGCCGCTCCCGCGCGCGTGCCGTTTGCCATTGGCATTGACCGGTATTTGCCAAAAGCCTTTGGCAGGATTCATCCGCGTTTCGGCACTCCATACGTCGCCTTGCTAGCGCAAGCACTGATCGCCACTATCCTGATTTTCATCAACACTTGGGGAACAACGCTGAAGGATGCTTACGTTGCCTTGCTCAGCGGATCCATTGTGCTGGTGATGGTGACATATGTGTATTTGCTGTTGGCTTGGCGAAAGCTGAATGTTGGAACCAATCGTCGTCGAAACTTGATTAGCTTGCCGGGGCTGGCGGCAATTGGCCTGGCGACAGTTTCCTGTTTCATTCCTCCGCCTACGGTTGAAAATGTCTTCAAATTCGAAGCCAGTTTGATCGGCTCTGTTTTGTTTTTGCTGGCCTGTGGACTCGCCGTTTATCTGCCCGCCAAACGCTGGAAATCGCACAATTTGCCGCTGTAATCCCGCCCCTTCTATTTCCTTGCTTTTCAGATCACCCAGGACTATTTTGCGCTTGCTATCACTCCAGTAGTAAAGGCGCTTTGCAGGACAATTCACAACATTCAACAAGCAATAAAACAATAAACAAAAGCGCTTTTTGGGATTCGCAGAACAGTTTTTCCATCAATCCGTCAATACAAACTTTCCCAGCTACAGGAGGATGATATGGGTCCATCATTTTTGCGATTCATGGCCACATTGGCTCTGATGTGCGCCGCTTCGATTTTTGCCATTGGCCAGGCTGACGTGTCATCGGCTACGGTCAAAGGAACTGTGACAGATCAACAGGGTGCAGCCGTCGCCGGAGCTACGGTGACGGCAAAGAACATAGATCAAGGCACAACTCGCTCCGATACAACCAATGCCGATGGAGAGTTTCAAATCCTGGCGTTGCGACCGGGGCTGTATGAAATCTCTGTCAGGGCTCAGGGATTTGCCCAGTACCTGATCAAGGATTCGCAACTGACTGTCGGCCAGACAGCGAACTATTCCATCAAACTCGACATTTCGAAGGTGACCAACGAAGTGACTGTCACGACATCAGCGCCCTTGATTGAAGTCGAGCGAACCCAGCAATCCAACACGATTGAAAACCGCCAGATTGAAAACCTTCCGAACATCGGGCGCGATTTCACTTCGTATGTATTCACCTTGCCGGGCGTTTCCAGTTCCAGTGCGCCGCGCGTTCAAGGCGGCACGCGCTTTACGTTCGGCAGTTCGGGTTTTTCCATCGGTGGCAGCAACGGTCGCAACAACCTGATCACTGTTGACGGCGGCGAAAACGAATATGGCAGCGGCCAGGTTCGGTTCGGTATCAGCCCCGAAGCCGTGCAGGAATTTCAGGTCAATCGCAATTCGTTCAACGCCGAATTCGGCTTTACGGCAGGCGCAGCGGTCAACGTTGTGACCAAATCGGGCACAAACGATTTTCATGGCAGCGCTTACATGTATTTCCGCTCGGACAAAACTTCCGCCAAGGAGCGATTCATTCCCACGGCGTTCCAAAGCCAGCGCGCTTTCCAGCAACAGGTTTATCCGGGCTTCACGCTGGGCGGGCCAATCGTCAAAAACAAACTGTTTTTCTTCACCAACTACGAACGCCAAAAACTGGACCTGCCGCGATTCCGCAGCTTTTCCACCAACGCGCAAACGCAGCCGACGGCGTTGCAGAATTCTTTGCTGACGCGAATCTCCGCGTTGCCCGATGCAAACCTGCAACGCATCGCTGCGACATTGCGCGGCGCGCTGACAACCAGCGCCGCAACCAATACACGAGGGTTCGGATTGCTGCGCGCCAACGACGGAATTATCAATGCGCCCTATCGGTTAAATAACTGGATTTCGCGCATTGACCTGAACATCGGTCAAAGCGATACGTTGAGCCTGCGTTTTTCACTGGCTCACAATTTCAACAGCCAGTTGACCACCGATACCTTTGAATCCCAGAGCTATACCACGAATTTGACCGTGCGCGATTACACAGGGCTGGCCGCCTGGACGCACAACTTTGGCGGATCGCTGGTCAATCAATTCCGCGTGCAGTTTTCGCCGAATGGTTCCGCCGTCACGGCTCCGATTACGCCAAACACTTCTGCGCTGCGCATTACGGGCGTAGGCGATTTCAACCGTCCCTTCACGACTCCGTTTGAAACGTACCAGGACCGTTTCCAGTGGGAAGACGTGATGACCTGGATTAAAGGCAATCACTCGATCAAATTCGGCGGATCGTACCGGCCGGTGAATTATCGCGTTACCAACGAGCTGTGGTTCAATGGTGAATGGACGTTTTCCGGCGGCGTTTATCCTGTGCTGGCAGTTGCTCCGGCATTGCTGCCATCCGCTACGGATCAAGCCTCGCTGATTGGCGCCATTTGTGTCGTCAATAATCGCCCTGCGGCAGATTGCGCCAACACAACGGTACGAGACTCTTTACTCGTTGGGACGCAGTTGAGCGCCTTGCAAAGTTTCAACTTTGGCTTGCCCTTCCTGTATCGGCAGGGATTTAACAAGGCGACCTGGACAGATTGGGTGCATTTCGCGGGGTTCTTCGTTCAGGATTCATGGCGGGTCAATCAACGGCTGTCGCTGGATCTAGGCATTCGTTACGATTACGACGGAGAGCCGAAACCGATTCCCATCGGCCATTATGTTTCACCGCGCGTCGGCTTTTCCTTCGATGTAACGGGCGACAAAAAAACCATTTTGCGCGGCGGCGGCGGGCTGTTTTATTCGCCGGTTTATTACCAGATCGCGTATCTGACCAACGTGCTGAACGACAGCGGAAATTACATCAATCAGGTGTTTCGCTCACCTGCCTTCCCGGCGACGCAAACTCCGGCAGCAATCTGGGCGGCTGGCGCGGCGAAAGGCAAACTTCCTTTCGGAGCGATTGACGCCAACGATTTGGCTGCGCTGGGAATTTCAACCGGGCCAAAATCCACAGGCCGCGTGGTTTTCGAGTTGGATCCCAATTACAAAGCCAATTATTCGGTGCAGGCAAACCTGGGACTTCAGCGCCAGATTTACAATGATCTGAGTGTTGAAGTCGCTTATCAAATGTATCGAGGCGTCAACTTGCAGCAACCTGTTCCGACGAATCTTTGTGAAGCAGGTGCGCCGGGATGCACACCAACCGCAGCCAACGCGTTGGCGCTGCAAACGCGCAATCAGGCATTGTTTGGTCCGCTGTATCAGGCCATTGATCCGACGATCACCCAATTGACCACGTACACTTCGCGCGGCAATTCGATCTATCACGGCATGACCGTTTCGACGACCAAACGATTCAACAACAATTTCTCGTTCCAAGGCAGTTACACCTGGAGCAAGACCATTGATGATGTGACGGATTTCGGTTCCCAGTTTTACGCGCCATTTCCGACGCGGCTGTTTTTGGAGCGCGGTCTGTCCACCTTCGACATTCGCCACAACTTCATTCTCAGCGGCGTGTTTCGCACTCCGTGGAAAGACCCTGTGACGCGCGACATAACGGTCAGCCCAATCGTTTTCATCCGCAGCGGCATTCCGTTTAATATTGTTACCGGGACGGATACCAATGGGGATACCCGAAACTTCAACGACCGCATTTTCTACATCGGACGCAATACCGGCATTGGGCCAAACTTCCGCAGTTTTGATATGCGGATCACCAAAGCATTTCGATTCAAAGCCGACAGCGCCGCCCGGCTGGAATTCCTGGTAGAAGGAGTCAATCTGTTCAACCGAACAAATTTTTCTTCTGTTCGCGACATCATTCCGCCGACAGTTGATGCCGCAGGCAAACTGACTGAACCTGATTACAACGCCGGAACGGTCCGGCTGGAAGGCCGCCGCGACCGCAACAGCGAGCTGGGTCAACCACTCAGTTTCCAATCTGCATTCGATCCGCGCCGTATTCAGTTCGGATTGAAGCTGATCTTTTAAATTGTCCGGAAACAAGCAGGGAGCTTGTTTCTTTAATTCAGGACGGCGGATGTGCATTCAACTTCTGCTCATCCGCCGTTTTTGTTTCTTGAGTTGATGAATACAGAACTTCAAAACCTGCTGGCACTGCTTGCCAGCCAAGCCGAAACCAAAACGCTTCCCATCGCCGAACGCCGTCGCATTGACGACGAAGCCAGTGAACCATTTCCATTGCCAGAAGGTCTGAAAGTTGAACCCGTGACCATGGCAAACTTCAAAGGCGAATGGGTCAACGCCCAGGGCGTCAGAACTGATTCTATCCTGGTGTACCTGCACGGCGGAGCGTACATTTTC
>CAZXHW010000455.1:0-6774 GCA_964639915.1 uncultured Heliomicrobium sp. | reverse complement strand
AATCGCCGTTCACGTTGAACCGGAATTGGTGTTCACGATGGGCCGGAATACGCACTTCTTCCGCGCGTGGCAATAGGCACTGTGAGTCGGGACTTGAAACACTCGTCCCAGAGCCGTGAAAACTTTGTTGAGCGCGTTTTGGAAAGACAATTTATGACCTCGCAGAATCAGCAGAGCGACTTCCGAAAAGGGCAACGTGCGGTGTCGCGTGAAATCTTGCGGACGCTTCCGATACGCAGCAATGAGAAGCGGACAAGACAACGCCGTCCGGACTTGAGTCAACAGAGTCAGTTCATTTTCTTTTTCATAAGTCCTTGTCTACAAAACTGTTTTCGTTAATTCAATGCCATTGGCCTGCTAGGGGAAAATGTTCTTGATCCATCGGAGGAAAAATCGTGGCAAGAGACATTCAAAAATTTGCCGGGAGTAACCTGCATGCCCATAGCTGCTGGCAACCCTTACCCTAAAGTTGGACATTTTGTTAATGCCAGCGCCGCCGATATCCTGCACGTAACCTGTCACGGCGGCATAAAGACAACAAAGGGAGAGATCGTCTGGACGCTCAACCATAGGAATCGGTCTCTCGAAACTGACATTGATTTGATCGTCAGGGAAACCACGGTTCTGCGGTCGCAACCGCTCGTCTTCGGCAATGCTTGTGCTTCATCGCTGGCTTTCGGCGCGACAAACGGTGACCGCCGGGGCTAATACCAGACTTCGGCTCATCTTTTTTCAAGCAGGGGGCGCGCAACTTCGTGGGTACGTTTGCACCTATCACGAAGACTGTAGCGATCGAGTTCGCCCAAATCTTTTACCAGAACCTGCTCGGTGTTGGCGGCCAAGGAAGTTGTGCCATCGGGCCTGCACTCTGGAAAACGAAATTGCACTTCTACGAACGAGACAAACCGGAGCAGGCGAACAGGCCTGATCCTTCTTACATGTTCTACGCTCTTTATGGCCTGCCCAGCTCTACTTTCCAGGTTAATCCTTTGTGAGAGTTTGAGCGATGTCTGGAAGAGGAGGAGTTGATGGCGAACGATACAACCAATCTAACTGGAGCGGCGAACACGGCCACCGCGAACAGAGTGGACAATCTCGACAAGTTGCGGCAGCAAGTTTATGAGGCTCGAAGCAATGTTGCTCGTTTACGACGGGAGTTTCACGATAAGCCTGAGCAATCTGACAATTCTGCATTGCCTGGCACGCTGTTGGAAGAATTGAAAGAAGCGGAAAAGACCTACTTCCAGTTTGAGCAGGAATTTCAAAAGCAACAAAGGCAACTGTTGGAACAGCCCACAGCGAGTCATTTGCCGAAGTCTGCCGCCGAAAGCCTGATACTTGATACGGTCAAGAAAACAAAGTTATTGGGTGCGGCTACCACAGGCCTGGAAACCCAGATTCACCTCAGAATGGCGCCATTGCCTACATCTATCAGCCATCTTATCGACCCAGAGGAGACGCCGTTATTTACTTGCCTAGTAGATAACGTCAGCGATCAAACTCGCTGTATCCGTGTCAGCTCCTGTATAGAAGGTTACTCAGCGCGTTCAACACAAACCTGTGAAATACCGAAGCAGGGCAACTACATATTTAAGCAGCTCCCTACGCTCTTTCCCGACCGCGTGCGGCAGGTGACGGAGTTGACGCGGGCCACGCTGAACGTGACCGTCGAGGATTTGGATGGAACATTGGAAGTGGAACAGACAAAGCCCATCTGGCTGCTGGCGCGAACTACCGTGCCGATTGCTGTGCGAGACCCCAAGACTGGCGAATGGCAAGACATGACTCACTATCTGGGGGCCTTCGTCACGCCCAATGAACCGAGCCTGATGACATTCCTGCGCACGGCGGCAGCGCATCACAAGGAAAAACGCCTGCTCGGTTACCAGGGACAGAGGGACGGCGTGGAGCCGCAAGTGGAAGCGATCTTCAATGCGCTTAAGACTGAAGCTGGCATCACTTACGTCAATTCAGTGATCGCGTTCAGCCCTGAAGATGGCGCAGCTAATCAGCGCGTGAGATTGCCCCGCGAAAGTCTGGCGGACAGACAAGCCAACTGCATTGATGGAACGGTGCTTTTCGCCAGCCTGCTCGAAGCCGCCTCGCTCAATCCCGCAGTGGTTGTGATTCCACAACATGCCTTTCTAGCTTGGGAAACTTGGAGCGGCAGCAATGAGTGGCGCTATTTGGAAACCACCATGACTGGGTCTCATACCTTCTTGGAGGCGCGGCAGGTTGGAGAGAATAGAGCGGCCATATATCAACCATTTGCCAGCAAAAGCCCGCCGTCGGCATTTCGCCGCTGGTCGTTGCGCGATCTCAGAACCATGCGTCACATCACTCCGATGGAATGACGCCGATCTCAACTTGCCGCTTGCGACTTGCTTGCAAGCATCACAAAGAATGGAGGACAGATGAAAGAGAAATACATCATTTTGCGCAGCCCGCGTCCGAGCGTAATTGAACCTTTGGCAGGGCCGCTCGCAGGGCCCGCCACCGTGACCGCCGCGCCAGTGGTCGAAATTGATGAAATGGAGCGCAGCAAAGCTTCCGAGTTGGCTAAAAAGGATGAGGTACATGCTGTCGCCCCGGCAATCCCCATGATGTTGATCGCTCCGTTTGAGGTTGAGAATCCCGCCAGTCCTGCCGCGGCTGGAACGGCGTGGGGCGTCAGCGCGGTGGGGGCTGACACTTCGCCCTTCAGCGGCAATGGCATTGTCGTCGCTGTGCTTGACACGGGCATTGACGCCGGGCATCCAGCTTTTGCGGGCATGGAGATCGTTCAGCGCGACTTCACTGGCGAAGGCGCCGGCGACCAAAACGGCCACGGCACGCACTGCGCCGGCACGATTTTTGGAAGAACCACGAACGGAAAGCGAATCGGAGTCGCGCCCGGAATCAAAAAAGCCCTCATTGGCAAAGTTCTAGGCCAGCAGTCCGGTGGCGCCAGCGACCAGATAGCGCGCGCCTTGGAATGGGCGGTGGAAAATGGCGCGAATGTGATCTCCATGTCACTGGGGATTGACTTCCCTGGTTTTGTGAAAAGGTTGGAGGACGCTGGCATTCCCACCAAGCCGGCAGTGTCGCGCGCGCTGGAAGACTATAGGCAAAACGTGCTGCTGTTTGAGCGCCTAGCGTCCCTACTGTGCGCTCAGGCAATTTTTTCAAGATCGGTGCTTCTGATCGCTGCCGCCGGCAATGAAAGCGATAGGCCGCGTTTTGAAATCGCCGTCAGCCCACCAGCGGTTTCCGACGGCTTCGTATCCGTCGCTGCTCTTGGGCGAGCCAGTGGCGGTCTGACCGTTGCGAATTTTTCCAATACTTCGGCCAAGGTTGCAGCACCGGGGGTAGAAATTGAATCCGCTCAGCGCGGAGGCGGTTTCAAAACCTTGTCTGGTACTAGCATGGCAACGCCTCACGTCGCCGGCGTTGCCGCGCTATGGGCCGAGAAGCTTAAGAACGGTGGACAACTGAGCAGCGAGCTACTATCCATCCGCTTGCTTGGATCAGCCAATACAACCGGCTTACAGCGCCTTTCACTTGCGTGTTCAGGGCAAGTAGGCTTTCCTTAAAGGCATGAAACCCTACCCTCTAGAACTTCGCGAAAGAATCGTTGCTGCCGTTGAGCAGCAATCCGAGACGATAGAAGAAATTGCTCAAATGTTCGGCGTCACCGAACGCTATGTCTACAAACTGCTCAAACTCCAACGCGAAACAGGCGATTTATCACCTCGCCCGTCCGGTGGCGGCGCGGTCGCCAAACTAAATGAAGAAAGCTTGCTCAAGCTGGCCGAACTGGTCGCCAAACGACCAGACGCCACACTCAATGAATTACAACAAGCGATCAATCGCCGACGGAAAGCTCCTGTCAGCGTGAGCACAGTTTGGCGCGGATTGCGGCAAATTGACTTCACGCTCAAAAAAAACGAAACGCGCTCTTGAGGCGGATCCGAAAGAGCGGGCCGCCTTTATCAATAAGCAGATGACTTTCCCCATCGAACGAGTGCGGTTCATTGATGAATTCGGCATTCATTTGGCGATGACTCCTACCCACGCTCGTGCTCTGCGTATTCTGATGCATCGTGAGCGCGAAAATTATTGATCGTGAACACCGGAATTATTGATCGTGAACATGAAAATTATCCTTCGTGAACACCGGAATTATGATCGTGAACGCCATTTTGATGATCGTTCACGCGTGAATTGAGCTGCGGGAGTTTGCTGGCAAACCGGATGCTGGTAACGGACGCTGTTCTCCATTTTTATTCAAGGAGGACAACAACCAATGCCAGCCGACAGGCTTGCCATGCGACACATCAAAGACATTCTCAGGCTCCGATACGATGCAGGACTTTCTCTCCGGGAGATCGCCCGCAGCCTCCGACTCTCGGTCGGAGTGGTCAGCAAATATCTGCAACTGGCTGCTGATGCAGGGATTGGGTGGCCGCCGCCGGCAGAACTTGATGAACAGGCCTTGTTCAAAAAGCTTCAGCCGCCGACGCCTGCCATTCTCGTAAACTCGCCGCTACCGGACTTCGCCGAGCTACATCAGGAATTGCGCCGCAAGGGCGTCACACTTCAATTGCTCTGGGAGGAGTACGCTCTAGCTCATCCCGGCGATCATTACAGCTATTCGCACTTCTGTGTCTTATACCGTCAGTGGCGCAAACGGCTCTCGCCAACCATGCGCCAGACGCACGCGCCGGGCGACAAGCTCTTTGTGGATTACTGCGGCCCGACCGTCCCGGTCGTTGACGTACTGACCGGCGAAATCCGCGACGCACAAATCTTCGTCGCCGTGCTCGGCGCGTCGAACTACACCTACGTTGAAGCGACCTTTACGCAAAGGCTCCCGGACTGGATCAGTTCGCACGTGCGCGCCTTTGAGTTCTTCGGCGGCGTGCCACGGCTGGTCGTGCCGGACAATCTCAAGAGCGGCGTTCGCAAAGCCTGCCGCTACGAACGGGCAATCACCAGAACCTATGCCGAGATGCTCGAACACTACGACACGGCGGCACTGCCTGCGCGTCCTTACAAGCCGCGCGACAAGGCCAAGGTCGAAGTCGGCGTGCAGGTCGTCGAGCGATGGGTACTGGCCCGGCTTCGCAAACTGACCTTCTTCTCGCTTTCGGAACTCAACGCAGCCATCAGGGGTTTGCTCGCCGAACTCAATCAGAAGCCTTTCAAAAAGCTGGCAGGCTCGCGCCAGTTACGGTTTGAAGCGGAGGAAAAGGCGGCGCTCAAACCGCTCCCCAGCCAGACGTACCAGTACGCCGAATGGAAGAAGGCCCGCGTCCACATTGACTATCACATTGAGATTGACGGCCATTACTACAGCGTCCCCCACTCGCTCATCAAACGCGAACTGGAAGTGCGAATTTCGGCCCTGACGGTCGAATGCTTCCTCAATACACAGCGCGTTGCCGTCCATCCTTATTCGGACCGCAAGGGCGGTCATTCAACGATCTCCGAACACATGCCCAAATCGCACCGCGCCCATCTGGAATGGACGCCCGGCCGCTTTCTGAACTGGGCGATCGAGATCGGGCCGCAGACGCGCGATCTGGTCCAGAGACTGCTCACCGATCGGCCCCACCCGGAGATGGGCTTTCGTTCCTGTCTCGGCCTGCTCTCGCTCGAGAAGCGATTTGGCAAAGAGCGATTGGAAGCAGCCTGCGAACGCGCCCTTGCGCTCGGCTCCCCGAAGCGGCGAAGCATCCTGTCCATTCTCGAGAAAGGCCTGGATTCACAACCGCTGCCGGAGCCGGCGGCGGAATCCTTCCTGCCGGACCACGACAACATTCGCGGCCCGGCCTATTACCACTGACCGCAATTTCAAAAAGGAGAATTGCCGATGCTCACTCAACCGACCATTAACACGCTGCGTTCGATGAAACTCAACGGAATGGCGGACGCCTATGCCCAGCAACTGGAACAACCCGACGTTCAGCGTTTGTCCTTCGATGAACGGCTGGGACTGCTGGTCGACCGGGAAACCACTTATCGCGAGAGCCGCCGTCAAAGGCGGCTCCTGCAACTGGCCCGCTTGCGCCAGAACGCCTGCGTCGAGGACATCAACTATCAGCACGCGCGAGGCCTGGATCGCAGCGCCGTCGCCCTGCTCATCACCTGCGACTGGATGCGCTCGCACCAGAACCTGCACATCACGGGGCCAACCGGCACGGGCAAGAGCTGGCTCGCCTGTTCGTTTGGCCACCAGGCCTGCCGTCAGGGTTTAAGCGTGCGCTACGAACGAACCTCGCGCCTGCTTGAAAGCCTGCGCATTGCCCGCGGAGACGGCAGCTATCAAAGAAAACTGAGCCTGCTGGCCAGGACAGACTTATTGATTCTGGATGATTTCGGATTGAAGCCGCTCCAGCAACAGGAGCGGCACGATCTGCTGGAGCTGATTGAAGACCGTCACGGCCTGCGCTCAACGCTGATTACCAGTCAACTGCCGATCAGCGCCTGGCACGGCTACCTGAGTGACCCGACGGTCGCCGATGCGCTGCTCGACCGGCTGACGAGCGGCGCTCACCGAATCGAATTGAAGGGCGACTCGATGCGCAAGAAGGGCGCAACCTTGACCAAAACCGAAGCGAAGAAGTAAAACGCCAACCGCCAGCAAACTCCGTACAGCGGCAAGGTGTTCACGATCATAATTTTGGTGTTCACGATGTAATCGCGCTGTTCACGATCAATAATTTCAGGCGTTCACCATCACAATTATCCGCATGCTCCACGCGGGGAGCGGGCGGAGGTGATCGAGCCATT
>CAZXHW010000454.1:0-6779 GCA_964639915.1 uncultured Heliomicrobium sp. | reverse complement strand
GGCCGCCGAACTTATTGCTCAGGAAAATGCCGATGGGCAGTCCAAGCATGAAAATCGCCATCGCCCGCGCTCGCTTGTTGACCGGAAACATGTCGCCAATCAACGAATTACCAGCCGGAGCGCAGCTTGCTTCCCCAACACCCACACCCATTCGCACGGCGAATAAAGACCAGTACCCGCGCGCAAAACCGCTGGCGCCTGTGAATAAACTCCAAACGGCTACCCCAATCCCTAGGATTTTTGGGCGGTTTCCGCGATCGGACCATCTTCCCAGTGGAACTCCAACTGCTGCGTAAATCAGGATGAATGCAGTCGTGATGTCGCCGTAATCTGAATCGCTCATCTTAAACTCGGCGATCATCAAGGGAGCAACGGCTGCTGCAATCTGTCGGTCAAAAAAATTCAGCGTATTGATGCCAAACAACACTGCCAGAGCGAACCAAGCCTGTTTTTCTGTAGTTTGATGTTGTTCCATGGTGCTTTTAGTTGTGGACTGTTGTTAGTTATTGATCGTTTCAAGCAAGCTCAATGAACTTGCCAAGGACACTGAATCTGACTATCAGCTATCTGCCAGTAAAGTTTGGTTTACGTTTTTGCAGGAACGCAGTGACCCCTTCCTTGAAATCTTCGGAGCGGAAACAGTCGCCTTGATTGATGGCTTCGTATTCCAGCGCGGCAGCCAAATCGGAATTTGCAGAGGCGATCAATCCCGCTTTGATCTTGGCCAGCGCGATGCCCGGCGAAGCCGCGAGCCGTTCCGCCAGTTTGTTGACCGTCGCATCCAAGTCATCTGCTGGAACGACACGGTTGATCATGCCCAGTTCGAAAGCTTGCTGAGAAGACACCGGATCACCGAGCGCCATCAATTCAAACGCCCGGTTGTAGCCAACCGTTTGCGGCAGAAAATAAGTTCCGCCGCCATCCGGCATCAACCCGATTTTGACGAACACCTGACCGAAAAAAGCTTGATCCGAAGCAATGATGATGTCCGAAGCCAGCGCGTAATTGCAGCCTACGCCAGCCGCATGGCCATGAACGCGGGCAATAATCGGCTTGGGCAAATCGCGCATTGCCTGAATGCCAGGATTCACCCCTGCACGGAGTGAAGCCGTCACATCTCCCGTTGCTTCTCCACTGCCAAATCCCTGCACGTCGGCTCCTGCGCAGAAGGCTTCGCCAGCACCGGTCAAAACAATGACTTTGGTTTCGTCTTCGGCGGAGCGTTTGATTTCGTCGCCGATGAACTTAAAGGCTTCAAAATCCATGGCGTTGCGGCGCGCAGGATTGTTGAACGTAATCCGCTTGATGCCGTTTTCCAGCGTAACCAGAACTTTGTCTGACACGGGCAGATTCTCCTGTTTGTTCGTTTGTGTTGAAGAAAGGTGGAACGAAAAGCGCGCGCATTCTGGCGCAGAGGGCTGAGTTTTACAACTCAAGATGGGCATCAATCACCGCGAATGGCGACAACCGGATCAAGCCTGGACGCCCTGATCGCAGGCCACATTCCGGCAATCAACCCAACCGACGCGGAAGTCAGAAATCCAACCAGAATCGCCCAGACCGGAACGACAGCGGGAAAATTGACAATTAGTTGAAGCGCAAAGGCAAACAAAAATCCAAACGCGATTCCAATCAAACCACCAAATCCGGTCAGGGTGATGGCTTCGATCAAAAACTGAGCCAGCACATCCCGGCGGCGAGCGCCCAACGCCCGGCGAATGCCGATTTCCGGAGAACGCTCTGTCACCGAAACCAGCATGATGTTCATCACGCCGACGCCGCCAACCAGCAAACCCGCCAGAGCAATCGGCACAACCAGCGCCGCAAGAGCGACAATGATTTGCTGAACGACTTCAAAAACCTGTTCGGCTCGATTGGCGCCAAAGTTATTCGGAGCTTCAGTGGGAACATTCCGGCGAATGCGGAGCGTTGCCGTCACTTGTTCAATTACTTCATCAACTTTCCCTGCCGGTGCGCGCACGACAATTGCGACGCCTTCAATTTCGGGATACTGCTTGGCGATGGTTTCAAACGGCGCGTAAACAATGCGTTCATCCAATTCGTCGCTGCCAATGACGCCTTCGCCGGAAGCCTTTGTCAGAACACCGATGACGCGATAAATGCGGCCATCAATTCTGATTTCCTGATCCAGCGGATCTGTGCCTTCAAACAACTGCGAAGCGATTCCCTGCCCGATAACACAAACCTGAACTCGGTTTTCCCGCTCTGCAAAGGTGAAAAATCTGCCTCGTTCAACGCTGACGGAAACGATGTCCGGGAAGTTTTCCCAAACGCCCAGAATTAACGGATTGATTGCTTCACGGCCACGCGCCGTCATCGAAGCCTTGTTTGCCGAAGGCCCATAACTGCCGCGAATTTTTTGCGGAGAAACTGCTTGCGGCTTGTCCAGCCCCGCCACGGCCAGCGCGTCTTCGTACGTCAGGTCTTTGCGTTGTCGCTCTTCGGCAGAAGGCCGCTGAAACGATGGCCCGATCCTTTCTTCTTTGGTGAAGTAGATAACGTTCGGCGCGCTCTTTTCGCTGACCGCCGCCACTCGCGCAGACAATCCGGTCAACACGGCTCCGACCATGACAACCACAGCCGTGCCAATGACCACGCCGAGCAAAGTCAACGCAGATCGCAGCTTGTGCGCGCGCAAGCTGTCGAAAACGGTAATAAAAGTGTCTTTGAGAATCTGTGTTTGCATTTCACCCAGGATGTTAGATGACAGGTGTCGGGACTGAGCCACTATCTAAAAACCTGACCTCGAACACCTATCACCTGGCACCTACTCTTTTCTCAACGCCTCAATCGGGCTCAGCCGGGATGCTCTGCGAGCAGGAAAAACGCCAAAAACAATGCCGACGGTGCAAGAAATCAGTATGGCGGCAAACAATGCCCACAAAGGCACCGCGATCGGAAACCCGCTCAGTTTCGCCGAAATCCAAACCAGGGCAGTCGAAATCAGCGTGCCAGCCAAACCGCCCGCCAAGGTTAGCAGTGACGATTCCAACAGAAACTGCGCAAGTATGTCTTTGCGCTGAGCACCAATTGCCAATCGAATGCCAATTTCACGCGTTCGTTCCGTCACCGAAGCCAGCATCATATTCATCACCACAATGCCGCCGACTCCCAGCGCAATCGCCGTCAATGGGTAAAGCACAGAGCCAACAATTCTGGTCAACATGCTGGTCACAGCTTCAACGCTTTTAGCTGTGATGATGCTGAAATTGTCGCTGTCGCCATAAGCCAATCGCCGCTCGGTTCGCATGCCGAACCGAGCGATTTCTTCGACTTGTTCGTTGGGAACGTCAACTCCGGGTTTGGGTTTGACCAGCATGGAAATCGAACGCGAACGCGCGCCGAACACTTTGGCGAATGTGCCCAGTGGAATCTGCACATATCCATCCTGCGAAGCTCCAAACGACGAACCACGCGGCACAGCGACGCCGATGACTTCATATTCGGCGGAACCGAGCTTGATGAATTGGCCAAGAGCTTCACGGTCGGGAAACAGAAATTCGTCCACGTCCGAACCGATGACACAAACCGAGCGGCGGTTTTCATCGTCGAAATCGGTCAGCTCTCGCCCGCGAGCGATTTTGATCGTTGAAAGCGCGGCGATGTTTGCGGTTACTCCCTGGACGGCAATTCCTTGCAGGGAATTGTTGCCGCGCTGGGCTGGAAGCGACGCATCAATCTGCGCGCCGATTTCCATGCGGTCGCCGATGCGTTCGCGCAATCCTGCAATGTCTTCGATGGTGATGTCAGGACGTTTGGAAAGCGCTTCGGCAAAAGATTGCGCATCACCCAGAAAATCCTGGAAGGAAGCTTTTTCAATTCGCGCAATGCCCGGACCCAGTTCGGAAGCCGTCTGTTTGATGTAAACCTGCGCGCCTTCCAACAAGGCAGCAACAAACGTTACGACGGCAACCCCAATGACGATTCCGATGACAGTCAGAATCGAACGCAGCCGATTGGCCAGTATGGCGCTGAACGCGACGCGAAATGCTTCGCCCCAGCGCGAAAAGCCAAACCCGGCAAGATGAAGCCCAGCCGACGTCGGCTTCGCTGAAATTGATTCGGAAATAACAGATTCGTTTGTAGTGATTGTTGGGTTCTTGATCACGGCGATATGTTATCGCTCAACCCCATGGCTGAAGTCACGTCAATTTGCAATTTTTTCCATAAAACTTGTCCTGGACAATAAACCAGCAAGACAAAAACTGACTATCAAATTCTCACTCCGGCAAGCCTATACAGATTGACCAAGCAGCGCACGGCAAACAAAGTCAATCATCAAGCAAGATGACTGTTTGTTGCTTGAGCACAGGCAATTCACGCTCGACCACTGCCCAGACTATGTCTAGGTCAATGCCAAAATATTGATGCACAAGAATGTTTCGCATTCCAGCAATCTGCGGCCAGGCAACTTCCGGGTGTTGTTGTTTGAATTCGGCTGAGATGGCACGAGCCGCTTCACAAAGAATTTGTAGGTGATGAAGAATCCAGGTCTGAACCAGCTCATCGCTTTCGAAGTTTTCGCGTCCCTGCGCGGCATACTTCTCGATTCGTTCAATCGCTTCCTGAATGTCCAGCAAACGTTCACGGTCATCTCTCATAATGGCACGGCCTCTCGCAAAACCCGTTCGCGAATGCGTGGACGCAAACCCTGCTCAGTAACCACATCCACCTGCAGGCCAAGCAGTTCCTGCAATTCCATCAAGAGGCCACCAAGATCAAACAGGCTGCGTCCGGGTTCCAAATCTACCAGTACATCTAAATCGCTTGCGTCATCTGCTTCGCCGCGCGCGACAGAACCAAAAATTCGCACGTTATGCGCACCGTAACGCGCGGCGACTCGCAACACATCTTCCCGTTTGTGGCTCAATACTTCATTGAAATTCATTGCGCACCTCGATAACAAAATAGCCCGCAACTCTCACTCCGGCAAGCCGATGCGTCGCAGCAGGTCAGCCAAGCGCGGCTCATCTCGAAATCCAGGCATGATCGCGGCAATGTATTTAAGCCAAGTAAGAATTCCTGCGCGTTGCTCGTATGCAGTTTCTAGCAACTCGAACGCGCGATCCAACTCGCCGAGCCCCACGGTGACTATCGCTAATTCAAAGGGCAACGAATGATGTTGCGCGCTCAGTTCATGAAATTGATTTAGAATCTTCTGCGCGTCATCTCGCCTGCCCACCAATCCCAACAAGTAGCCTAAATATGCCGAAACCATTGGAGCGGCACCACAGGCAACCGAAGTTTGTAGGGCCCTGATTGCCTGTTCGTACTTTCCTGTTGCCCAGTGTTCGACTCCAATTTGCCAGTGTCCGCCAAAAAAGTTAGGGGAAAACTCAATCAGCTTTTCACCTTGTTCTCGCAATAGGTCGTTGCGCCCAGCAGCCCAAAAGACAAAACCGACATTGAGATTGGCGTTAAGCGAAAGCGGGTCGAGTTCCAAAGCGCGTCGTCCCATTGCAATCGCTTCATCAGTGCGGCCCATTACCGCCAGTAAATTCGCATACTGTTCGTGCGCCTCCGCGTGGTTAGGATTGATCGCAAGTGTGCGCCTGAAACCTCGTTCTGCCCCGCTCCAATCCCATTCGTAAAAGACTTTCATTCGAGTAAGCGCAAATTGGCTTTCAGCTAAATTTGCATCAATCTCCACCGCTCTGGCAGATGCGGCTTTAATGATTGGCAGGCTTTCCGCAGGCGAAGTAAACCCGTAAAACAGGAGAAATACGTAAGCGTTTGCCAGCCCGGCATGCGCTGGCGCGAGATTTGGCTCCTGTTTGATCACCTGATTGAAAATCTCAATGGACTTTTTGAACCCTTGTTCGGTCCATTTGAAGTAATGGAAACGCCCTTTCAAGTAAAGCTCATAAGCCTCAGTGTTCTCGGTGTACCGTTTCGTCACCGCCGCCTTCTCTGTACCCAGCAGCTTTACTTTCAGCGCGTCCACAATGGCCAGCGAAATTTCGTCCTGAATGTCGAAGATGTCTTCCATCTGCCGGTCGTAGCGTTCCGACCATAGATGATAGCCGTCCGAGATGTTGATCAATTGCGCCGTGATGCGCAGCCGGTTGCCGGATTTGCGCACGCTGCCTTCCAGCACCGCGCCGACGTTCAGCTTCTGCCCGATTTCGCGAATGTCTGTTTCTTTGCCTTTGAAGGAAAACGAAGATGTGCGCGCGGCCACGTGCAGGGCTTCAATCTTCGAGAGCGCATTGAGCAACTCTTCGGCCAATCCGTCGCAGAAGTATTCGTTGTCAGGATCGTTGCTGATGTTGACGAAAGGCAGGACAGCGATGGACGGCGAAGGCGGCACCTCGATACGGTACGGGGAGCGGTAGCGACCTGGTGTCTGCGCGTCGTGCGCATCCAGAGTAATCAGGTCGCTACCGCTCCCTGTACTGCATTCCTCCAGCAAGGCCTCCGCGTCTTTCAAATCCGCCGTGTCAACCCCCTCGGTGAACCAGCCGTAAATTTCCGCCAGCATCTGCCGTGCTTCGGCAATCTTGCCCTGCTGTTGCCACAACCGCGCGAGGCTTGTGGCGGCGCGCAGTTCCCACGCCTTCGCGCTCTGCTGCCGGGCGATCTCGAGAGCCTGCTGAAAACAGCTTTCCGCTTCAACCTGCGCATTACTGACAGCGGCCTTCAACAGCAACTCGCCTTTGATGCGCCAGATTTCTGCCTCCCAGTTACGCTCCCCTGTACGTTCAACAAACGCCAAGGCTTCCGCGATTGTCTCCAGCCCTTCCACGCAACGGCCTGCC
>CAZXHW010000453.1:0-6782 GCA_964639915.1 uncultured Heliomicrobium sp. | reverse complement strand
TCCTTTGCTTTTAAGTCGCGTAGCGACGATGTGAATTTAGCCGTGGGTGTCCGACCCACGGTGAGCATGTAGCCGTAATTCCCGTCGCGTCAGCGACGGTTGAGTTCAGTTAAATTCAGGCGTCGCTGGCGCGACGCGGACATTATTTTCGACGTTTCCGTGCGTTGAAAACCCGCGGTTAAATTCAGCCGCCGCTCTGCGGCGAAGAAAACGGAGTGCTTCGCGGCTTTTATTACAGCAGGCAAGGATGCCTGCGTACCCGGATCACTCCAGCGCCTGCTGCCGCGCCTGTTCCAGCAATTCATCCACCGCCATCTGCAATTCGTCCACGTCCACGCCTCGCTGACGGAGCCATTTGTCCAATGGATCGAAGGCCGAGTCGGCCAGCAATTCCGCCACGCGCGGCACGGCCAACATCGTTCCAGCTTCGTGGGCGCGGCGGAAGCGCTTGGCGTAATTGAACAGCGATAGGTGCTGTAAATCCTGCCCCAGCCCTGCAACGAGGCGGTAAACGAGCGCGGCAAGCCTGTGATGCGGGGATTCGGCCAAAATGGCGGGCAGGCCGCTGCGGTCAAGATAGATCGCCAGGTTTTCGTGTGAAATGGCGCGGTCACGTGGATCGGGCAATTGCTCGCACAGGGCGAGGGCGCGGCGCTGCTGCCGGATGGCTTCGGCCACGTCGCCTTGTTTGTCGAACAGGTCGGCGAGGGAACCGAGCACGCGGGCGCTCTTGGCCAGATCGTGCTGGAAGATTTGCTGGCAGGCTTCGAGTTCCATTTGCGCCTCACCGAAGCGTCCCAGATTCTTCAGCATAACAGCGCGGTTCATCCGAGCAATGGCAAGCTCTTCCGCCGGGCGCTGGAGCGTGCGCTCCACGTCCAGCATCGCGTTAATCCGGGGCAGCGCGGCTTCCCAGTTCTCCTGGGCACAGTGAGCCTCACGGGCAATGTCGAGCGCGCTGATATACGCGCTGACGAGGGCGGCGGGATCGGGCGCTTCCGGCACGGACTGTTCTGCGCGGTGTTGTTGCCACCAACTTTCGATCCGCGCCAGCGCGCTTCCACCTGCGGCAAGGCCTGCGCCGCATCGCCCTGCATGATGTCAATGCGCAAGGCTTCCAGTTCGCTGCTGATGATTTCGACAGCGGGATCCCCCGCGTATTTCTTGGCCTCGGCCTCTTCGAGGCGCCGTTGGCGCGCGGCGTCGAGGTCGCCAGTCATCAACAAAGCGCCTGCCCAGTTGCCGGTGATCGCGCCGACATCCGCCCAGGCCAAGCGCGCGTCGGGGCTGCCCGGTGGCGAGTTTGTGGCGGCAAGGCGGGCCTGGGCGGCGGCCTGTTCGTAAAAGGGCAAACTGGCGTCGGGGCGGCCACTATTCTGCAAAGCACCGGCGAGGTTGACGAGGCAGACCCAACGCGAACGGCCCGCCGGAGCGGAATCAGCGGCGGCTTGCAAATGCGGGAGCAGGCTGCTGAGCAGGCGGGGATCGCTGGAACTGATGACGACGCCGCTGGCGAAATCGTCCAGCCGGTCGTAAGCTTCGGTCTGCACGCAATAGACCAGCGCGCGACTGCCCGCCGACAGCGCGGCGGCCATGTTCCGATTCTGAAGCGCCTGGAACGCCGCCGATAACCGGTCGGCATACGCCAGCCGGATATCATTTTCGGTCAGGCCGTCGCGTTCCGCCTCATGGTCCTGCATTCGGGTGCGGATGCGTTCACGCACCAGTTCGTGACAGGTCAGCGCGGGATTGGCATCATCGGGTGCGGCACGCTCTTCGGCAACCAGACCGACGGCAACTAGCTGAGCAGTCGGCAGTTCGCGGTTCACAGTCCGCGGTTCGGGCGGCAAGGCGTCGAGCATTGCGTGAACTTCAGGCGGCAGCGCTTTCAACTGCGCCTGAACTTCGGGCGGAAGCTGCGGCAGAGTTCCCAGCATCTGCTTAATCTGCCGAAGTTGTTGCGTCTCTTCGTCTTCCTCTTCTTTGTCGCTCCACACGCTTTCCAGCAAAACCAGTTCGATTGGTTCGTTGGCAATGGCGATCATCCACAACAGACGGCGCGCGTCAGGACTGACTTGCCGAATCAGTTGATCCAGCGAAGCGGCCAGCGCGTCGTTCAGGTAAGCCAGTTCCCGCGCATTGCCCGTCGCACCCGCGAACAATTCGGGTAACCGGGCAAAATCCTTGGTGTTTTCCAGCGTGTCCAGCGCCTGCAACAATTGCGGTCTGAACGCTTCGCCTGCAACCGCCAATCGCGCCAGCCGATCCATCAACAGCGGATGAAAGCGGCTGGCATTCAGCAACCGCATCGCCAACATGCTTTCGCTTTTGTCTGGGTTGAAAAACATACGACTCAACCCAGCGTGTTCGCGCAGGTAAAGCGCCGCTTCGCCCGCAGGCAACGGCCCCAGCAACACCGATTGAGTACCCGCTCCGTCCAGCGCCGTCAGCGCGTGGCGGCAAGTCATCCACACACGCGACCGCGAGCCAATCAGTTCCGTCGCCAACCGCGCCAGACAACGCTCCCAAGCTTCGTCCTGACATGACCAGACGGGTTTTCCCACGAAGTCACACGAAGGATCACGAAGAGGATCATTGTCCGCCTTCGTGTCTTCTTCGTGTCCCTTCGTGGGCGAAGACTCCGGCTGCGGTTTCAAATTCGTCTCGAAATTATCCAGCACCAGCAGAATGGCTTCGTCTTTCAGCGCGCGGATTAGATTGCGCGTCAGCCGTTCGTACCGTTCCGCGCCGGTGAAATCTGCGCTGGCGTCGCGGTAAATGGCATCGGCGGGACGCGCTTTGACGTGATCGTGATAAGGCCCCAGTTCGCCAACCAGTTTCAGGTGAATGTCGCGCAAGGTGGTTTCAAAACTCAACGGATTGGGTTTGGCTTGATACAACAACACCCAATCGAACCGCGTTTGCCACAGCGCCAGTGCTTCGGCGGTCAGCGCCGTTTTGCCCATTCCGCCCAGACCGGTGATGACGGCGACGGGGCTGGTGTCAGCGCCGATGAATTGCGCTCCAAGCCGGGCCAGTTCCCAGGTGCGCCCAACGAAATGTTCGTGCTGGGCCATGGTCAGTTCGGCAATCTGGTGCAATCGCGGATCGCGCGGATTCAGCGCCGGGCTGCGTCCAGTTTCCCAGCGCAATCCCGGATGTTCCGCTCCGTATAGCAGCGGCGTCGCGTGATCGCAGGGCGCGTAATGGCTCTGATCTGAAGCACTTAGCAACCGCTTGCGCGCCATCGTTAGCGCGGCGGCGGCGGTTTTGGGTTGCGGCTGCGCCAGCAACAGCCGGTAAAACTCCACGGCCAGATCGCGGGCGTATTCATCGCCCACGGCATAGCGCATGGCGACGACTGCGGGAACTCCGCCTTGCAATAAGGCGTGCGCCGTGCCGGTGTAACCGGGCTGCTCTTCAAACGTGATTTCTTTTGTCTCGGTTGAATCTTTTGTGCCTGGCTCTTTGCCAGCGGCGAGTGCGGCAAACTCCTTCCAGTTTTTGACCGACAGGATGTCACCGGAATGACAGGCGCTGAGGAAAAACAAGCGTGGGATGAATCCGCCTGCATCAACAAAGAGATCCAGCAACTCTTCGCCGGAAAGCCGGTCGCCGCCGCCATAGGCTTTGGCCAGTTCCAGCAAGTTCAAATGTCCGTGGCCGCTCCAATGGACAATGTGATACCCGCCGTTTTCCTGAATCTGTGCTTGCAACCGCTGGCGCGTGACTCCGTGCGTCAGAAAGTGAGCTTCGATGCGGCGGTTCGGATAGATTTCTTTTTCAAACAGCCGCAACAATTCCTGCCGTTCTTTGCGCATTGCCAACGGACGCGAGCCTTGCGCTTCACCAAAAACAAACAGCACACGCAAGGATTCATTTGGCTGAAAATCAACCGGCTTGGTGACAGGTTCGGCCATGTCCTGGACGACGCGAACCAGCAGGTTGCGTTCGCCCAGCGTCGGCTGGTTGGCGGCTGGGCGAGCGATCTCCCAAGGCACGCGGGCGAGCAAAGCCGCAAGCTGATTTTCTTCATCGCCAGCGCCGGGCAACTGAATGCGCAAAGTCCGCTGCGCTTCTGAGGCGTACAAGTGACGGAAGATTTCTTCACCCAGAACCTGTTCGGCGATGCAAATTCCGACCTCAAAAATGCGCGCAGCCTCTTCGCCTTCAACCGCATAATGCCGTAGGTAATTGCGCAGATCGAACAGGCCGTGCTGTTTGGAAACCTCAATGTCTTTGAATTCGGTCAGGCGATAGGCGAGCTGCGCTCCATTGTGGTCGCGCAATTCCAGTTCGGCTCGCCGGTTAGGCGTGTCGGCGGTGATGATCAGGTCAAAGTTGGCTTGCATATTGATTCGTCCTGGTTGTGGATGAATGACGGATTTGAAAGGCTGCTGAAGGTCATTCCCTTTCGCAAATCCGTGCCGAGTCAACGCAAGCCGACGATATTATTTCTTCAATGCGAAGGCAATATAAAGATCACCTTTCGGCTCATCCTTGCGGGCTTTGCCGCCTGTGGCGTGAACGACGACGAATTGTTTGCCGCCAGCTTCATAAACTGCGGGCGTTGCGTTGCCTGCAAATGGCAGCGTTGTTTCCCACAGCAGCTTGCCCGTCAGTTTGTCGAAGACGCGGAATTTGCGGTCGAAGTTGGTTGCGGCGATGAAGACCAGGCCTCCCGCCGTGACGACTGGGCCTCCATAATTTTCCGAACCAGTATCTTTCAATCCTTTGGCAGCAAGTTCAGGGTATTCGCCGAAGGGAATCTTCCAGGCGTATTCGCCCGTGTTCAGATTGATCGCGTTCATCGTTCCCCAAGGTGGCGCAATGGCCGGGTAACCGTCCGGGTCCAGGAATTTGATGTATCCGGTGAAGCGATACTTTTGCCGGTTGGAGTCCGTTTTGTTGCCAAGCTCTTTGTCTTCGCCGCTGAGCAGAAACTGCGTCAATGCAGCCAAATCTTCCGCTGACAGGCTTGGAAACGCAGGCATACGGCCTGCGCCTTGGCGAATGATTGTAGTCAACGCTTCAGCTTTGAATTTGGAACCGATGTTTTTCAGCGAAGGCATTTGCGGCGGCGAACCGGCCAGATCGTCTCCGTGGCAAGTCGCGCAGTTGCGGTTGTACAGTTGCCGCCCGGAATTGCCCGCCTGATTTTCAGCCAGCTTCATGCGCCAAGCCATTTCATTGGCGTTCACGTACAACAATCCGGTTTCGGGGTCGAAGGCGGAACCGCCCCATTCCGCTCCGCCGTCAAAGCCCGGAAAGATCATGGTTTCCTTGCCGACATTGATCGGCAGAAATTGGTCGCCGCTGTTGATCGTGCGCAGTTGCGCCAGCGCCCACGCGCGCGCTTCGGGCGTGCGATTCGTGAGGAAATCTTCTGTTAAAGCTTGGCGTGAAAATGGCGCGGGCTTCGTGGGCAGCGGCTGCGTTTCAGCCGTGACTTCGCCGGGAACTTCACTGGCGGGATATTTTTTGTACTCAATTGGGAACAGCGATTTGCCGGTGGCGCGTTCGAACAAATACACGTGGCCGGACTTGGTCGTTTGGGCGACGGCGTCAACCAATTTGCCGTTTTGTTTGACCGTCACCAACGTCGGCGGCGAAGGAAAGTCTCGATCCCAAACGTCGTGTTTGACGGCTTGGAAATGCCACAATCGCTTGCCGGTTGCAGCGTCCAGCGCCAGCAAGGTGTTGGCAAACAGATTATCGCCAGCGCGATTGGCTCCATAAAAATCATCGGCGGCGGAACCGGTCGGAACGAACACGATGCCGCGCTTTTCATCTACGGCCATGCCCGGCCAGTTGTTAGCCGAAGCAGTGTACGTCCAGGCGTCTTTCGGCCAGGTGTCGTAACCGAATTCGCCCGGATGCGGAATCGTGTGAAATATCCAGCGCAGCTTGCCAGTGCGAACATCGAAAGCGCGAATGTCTCCCGGCGCGCCAGGCAAGGACTGCGACATTCGTCCGCTGACAATCAGCAGGTCTTTGTAAATTGCGCCCGGCGTAGTTTGAACAATCGAAAGCTTGCTGGGATCGCGGCCCAAGCCTTCGCGCAAATCAATCCGTCCATTTGTACCGAAGCTTGGAATTGGCTTTCCTGTTGCGGGGTCAAGCGCATAGATAAAACTCTGCGCAGTAACGAAAATTCTTTTCTCTTTCCCACTTGTCCAAACGCTAACACCACGGTTCGGTCCGCGACCGCCCAAGCCGGAATCAAATCGCCACAACTCTTTTCCAGTCGCCGCATTCAGCGCGAAGATTTTGTGCTTTGCCGTTGCGCCGAACAATACGCCATCAACGACGACTGGCTGATTTTGCGAATCTCCCGCGCCGTCTCCGCCGTCATACGTCCAGACGATTTCCAGTTGCCGCACGTTGGAGCGATTGATTTGCTTCAGCGGTGAATACCGCTGTCCTGCTTCTCCGCCGCCATAGGTAAAAGACGAAGCTTTACCAGATCGCTGGGCAATGACACTACGTTCGCTGAACAAGGCTTCAACGCCGAGCAGCAAGGCCAGACAACAGAAAAGTGAGAAGCTTAGGGTTTTAATTTTCATAAGTCGTAGCTGGTGATGATTCAAACGCCGACAAAATAAAGCTTGGATTGGTTTGGGATTTGTTGAGTCCAGTCAGGGGCAGAGTGTATACATAGCCAAGGAAAAACCGTCAAGAAATCCGCTCAACATTCAAACAGTTCGTCATAATCTAGGAGAAACCGTGCGAAACCGTTTTCTGGCTGCGACATTCCTGCTGGCTGCGCTTTGCTTTTCATT
>CAZXHW010000452.1:0-6804 GCA_964639915.1 uncultured Heliomicrobium sp. | reverse complement strand
GGAAATCGAACGCGGCAAAGCTCAGGACGTGTTTCTGATCCCTGGCGACACCGTGGTCGTACCTGGCAACAAATTCAAAACAATTGATAAGCTGATGACCATTACCACATTGGGTTACTGGATGCGCATCATCGCCCGCTAACAACGGTGATAGTTACAATAGAAAGATGAATACCAAACAGGCAAAACCATTCGCCAATCTTTCCGCCGCGTCAGCGGCGTTTGAATTTAGCCGTGGGTGTTCAACCCACGGTAGGCGGAAAATTTTGCCTTTTGTCGCGTCAGCGACAATTAAATTCAGTCGCCACTACGCAAAATATGGACTTTTGCCATTCCTGTTCGTTCTGCTTTTGGGGAGGGGCCAGTCTGGCAATTACGCGCTGGCATCTTGGCAAACAACCACGCAACAACTCGGATGGACGCAACAATCCAGCGGCGTGCTTTCCAAACTTACCGCCGTTGTTTTCGTTGACCGTCTACGCGGCTGGGCGGCGGGCAGCAATGGGATGCTGCTGTCCACCGAAGACGGTGGACAGCGATGGCAACCGGCTTTGCTACCGCCAAAGATGCGAAAAGAGCCTTTGCTGGATTTGTGGGCGTTTGATGAAAAGCGACTGCTGACGCTCGGCGAATTCGGTTTGTTCAATCGCCGCCCGGAACTTCAATGGCACGAACGCGTCTTCCTGCTTCGTACTGAAGATCGCGGCGCATTGTGGACGGAAACCCAATTGGCGAAGCCTCCGCTGCAACCGAACCAGACACTGACGATCAAAAGAACGACAAAAGATACGATTGAAGTCGAGGAGCCGAAGCCTGCGCCTGATCCAGTGTTGCTGCGAATGGCGTTTGCAAATGATCGTATAGGCTGGGCAGTAGGCGAACTTGGAACGATCCAAACCACAACAGATGGCGGAGCAACCTGGAAGCTGCAAGTGATTCAATCACGCAAAATCCTGTACGACGTTTCAGCGAATGATGCTCAACAAGCATGGATCGTTGGTGCGGGCGGTTTAGTGCTCCATACGATTGATGGCGGCCAGACGTGGAATGAGCGGACAACCGGCGTTACCGCCAGTTTGCGAGCGGTGCATTTTGTTGACGCGAATCTTGGATGGGCTGTCGGCAGCGATGGCGTGATTGTTTCAACTGTGAATGGTGGCGTTCGCTGGCAACGGCAAAACTCCGGCACGCAGCAAACGCTGAACGACGTGACTTTCGTCAACGTGAAAGAAGGCTGGGTTGCAGGAGACCGTGGGACCTTGCTCCACACAACCGATGGCGGCATGACTTGGCAGGACGAAACGCCTGGCACTCGCTCCAATCTGACGCGCGTGTTTTTCATTGCACCGGATTGCGGCTGGGCAGTTGGTTCCAGCGGAGCCGTTTTCAGTTACGGCTCGAAAGATGCTGAGCGGCCAGCACTTAAACCGGAAAGGGATAAACAATGAGCCAGATCACGATCAGCGGTTATCGCTCCGGAGCCATTGGCAAATTGGTTGAACTGCACGGAACTTATTACAGCCGTCACTGGAATTTCGGGATTCAGTTTGAAGCGATGGTTGCCGCACAGATGGGCGAATTTCATAGTCGCTTCAACCCTGCGCACGATGGTATCTGGGTTGCAATGGATGGCGACAAGATCGTGGCTTCAGTTGCGATTGACGGCAGCCGCCACGAAACCGAAGGCGGCCGGTTGCGCTGGTTCATCGCCGACGAAAATTATGCGGGCAAAGGAATCGGCAACCTGCTAATGAGCGAAGCGATGAATTTTTGCCGCCGCAATGGATTCAAACGCGTGTATTTGCGGACAATTGTCGGACTGCACGCCGCGCGGCATCTGTATGACAAATTTGGTTTTAAACTGGTGGAAGAACATCCGTCCGAAACTTTCGGCGCACCAGCAATCGAACAATTGTTCGAGGTTGTTCTGACCGATTGAGTTTTATGCAATCACCGATCAAACCTGAATCCGATCAACTGACGTACGGGAATTACCTGCGCATAGAAGAATTGATTCGCCTGCAAGAATTGCAATCTTCGCCGCCGCATCACGACGAATTGCTGTTCATCATCATTCACCAGACGTATGAATTGTGGTTCAAACAATTGCTGCACGAACTGGACGCCGTTGTCGCCAGCTTGCGCGCAGCCGCTGTGAATCCAGACACTGATCAAGTTTATGAAGCCGCGCGATTGCTGCGCCGCTGCACCGAAATCGCCCGCGTGCTGGTTGAACAATTCACCATTCTGGAAACCATGCTGCCGACGCACTTTCTAGCCTTTCGCGACAAGCTGAAACCGGCCAGTGGGTTTCAATCCGAACAGTTTCGCGAAATCGAATTTCTGTGCGGGATGAAAGACGAAAAGATGCTGCGCTTTCACGAAGCTTCGCCGGAAATGCTGGCGCAGCTTAAACGGCGACTGAGCGAACCGTCATTGCGCGATGTTTTCTTTGACGCATTGTCTGCGCTTGGCGTCATGCCGCCGCTTGCTGCCGATGCCAGCGAAGAAGAAAAGTACGACGCTCGCGCCAAGGCGATTCAGGCAATTTACCGTGACGAACGCCGTAACCGCGATTGGATTGACGTTTGCGAACGACTGACCGAATTTGACGAACTGATCGTTAGTTGGCGGCTGCGCCACATTCAAATGGTCGAACGAACCGTAGGCGTGCGCCTCGGCACAGGCGGCAGCAGCGGCGCTTCATACCTGAAAATGACGCTCGACAAAAAATTCTTCCCTGAACTGTGGGAAGCTCGAACGATGCTGACTGAAACCTGAAACAGATTGTCGCAACCATCAAGAGATTCTTTTCCCACGAAGGCACACGAAGTTTCACGAAGAAGAAGCAACTGTCTTTGTATTCCTTCGTGTGATTTCGTGGGAGAAATTTCCCCGCAACTGAAAAATGAAACTTGCCATACTCGATATTGACGGAACGCTGACAGACACCAGTCACGTGGATACGATTTGCTTTACACGCGCCGTCGCCGAAACACACGGCGTAATGGAAATTGGCGCTTCGTGGACGAACTGCCCACACGTCAGCGATTCTGGCGTCGCGCACCAAATCTTCATGGATCATTTCAACCGCGAACCAACCGACGAAGATTTGTCGCCGCTGAAAACCCGCTTTTTCGATTTGCTGCATCAGCATCATGAACTCGACGCAACGCACTTCGCAGAAATTCCCGGAGCGCGTCATATGGTCACGCAGCTTGCGCAAAAGGGCGATTGGGTGATTACTATCGCCACCGGTTGCTGGCGGGGTTCGGCAAAAATGAAGCTGGCTGCCGCCGGAATCGAGATGGATCGTTTTCCCGGAGGATTTGCCGAAGACGCTCGCCCGCGCGAAGGCATTGTCCAGGCTGCCATTGATCGCGCTCGGCAACATTACGGCATCAGCCAATTCGCGAAGGTTGTTTCGGTTGGCGATGGGTTGTGGGATGTACGAACTGCTGCCAACCTGGATTTGGATTTCGTAGGCATCGCTAGCGGCGAGCGCGCCGAAAAGTTAAACCAAGCCGGAGCGCGCCACATCGTCGGCGATTATCAAAACTTGAATGGATTTTTTGAGTTTCTGAATTCGGCTGAAAAGCCTAGGAAGTAGGTGATTTATGGACGAACTTCTTTCTTATCGTTCGCAGTTTCCGATTCTGGAAACCTCGCTGTACCTGATCAATCACTCGCTTGGCGCTATGCCGCGAAAAACGTATGACCGGCTGCACGATTACGCCGAAGCCTGGGCGACGCGAGGCATTCGCGCGTGGGCGGAAGGCTGGTGGGAAATGCCGCTGACCGTCGGCGACAAAGTTGCGCGCATCATCGGAGCTGCTCCGGGTTCGGTCGTCATGCACCAGAACGTCTCCATTTGTCAGGCGATCATCCTGTCGTGTTTTGACCTGTCGCAAAAGCGAAACAAGATCGTGTACGAAGCGATGAATTTTCCGTCGGTGATGTACGTATACGACGCGCACGCCGAAGCGGCAGGTGCGAACGTCGTTCGCGTTCCCAGCGACGACGGCATCACGATTGACACGCAGCGAATGGTGGACGCGATTGACGAAGAAACCTTGCTAGTGCCGATGTCGCACGTTCTGTTCAAAAGCGCCTACATTCAGGATGCCAAAGCCATCGTTGAAAAAGCGCACGCGGTGGGCGCGCTGGTTGTGCTGGACACATATCAATCCGCCGGAACGGTTCCGTTTAGCGTCGCGGAACTCGGCGTGGATTTCGCCACCGGAGGTTCGGTCAAATGGTTGTTGGGCGGTCCAGGAGCCGGTTACTTGTACGTTCGGCCTGATTTGCGCGAAAGCCTGAAGCCGAAAATCACGGGTTGGTCAGCCCACCAATCGCCGTTCGCCTTTGAACCGGAAATGACTTACGCGGAAGACGCGCATCGCTTCCTGCATGGTTCGCCTGCGATTCCAACGCTCTACGCAGCGGAAAGCGGTTACGACTTGATCAATGAAATTGGCGTCGAACGAATTCGGGAAAAATCGCTTCGACAAACTTCCCGGTTGATTGAACTTGCGGGCGAGCACGGCTGGCGGGTGAATTCGCCATTGAAGGCTGAACAGCGCGGCGGTTCGGTGATTTTCGACGTGCCACACGCCGGAGAAGTCGTCCGCGAACTGGCCAACCGCGACGTGCTGGTGGATTACCGTCCCGGCGCGGGCGTTCGCATTGGCCCGCACTTTTTCACAACCGACGAAGAAGTTGAAGCCGTCGTCGCGGAAATCAAATCCATTCTGGACACGCGAAGCTACGAAAAACATCTGGCGGCCAACGGCGCAAAGTTTTGATCAAGGGGTTGGGGTTGGGACAGGCTCTGGCGCGCCGGAAGTAATTCGCATGTAATACTTCCCAGCGGATTCTCCTTCCGGTCCGAAGGTGAACATAACGTAGCCTTTGGCTTCGTCAACAGCTTGGTAAACGTAATCGTGTCCCCAAGGGTCAACCGAATAATCCGATTCAATGTACGGGCCGTGCCACTTATCTAGCCCCGAAGGTCGTTTTAGCAATGCGCCAAGTCCTTCCTGAACAGTCGGATAGCGCCCTAGGTCAGAGCGAAAATCTTCAAAAGCTTTGGTGTAAAGATCAAAATCCTTTTTGGCCATCGCTTCGCGCTGCTGTTTGGGAGCATCCGTTTTTTTACGTTGGGGTGACCGTCCAAGCATCCAAATTGAAGCCATAAAAAACACGCATCCCACCAAAACCGCAATGACCAATTGTTTGCGGCGGCGTTCATGTTTCAATCTGGCTTCGCGGTATTCGGGGACAAACACGACCGTTTTGTCCGGATCGCGGGTCGAATGCATCTCGTTCACGACATCCGCCAAGGCCCCCGTGCGTTCGTGGTCAGCGCCTGGGATCGGTGCTGCACACGCCACGCACACGCGTCGTTTGGGCAAAAGCACTGCGCCGCATTCCTGACATCGTCTTACTGGGGTTTCAGCCATAAATTCCCTGTTGAGTTTTTGGTCAATCATTGCTTTAGACGATTGAAACCGGCTTCCCAATGACAAAAATTCCATCCATCACCAAAACATCACCAAAACCTCATGAATGAAATCCGTCGCCTGCATAGAATCCAAATCGTTGAGGCACCATAATTACGACGCTCAAGCAGCCAAAGCTTCCGGCTCTTGGGCGTCAACTTTTTATCGGCAGGCTTTATTTATAAAACACTGAAAACGGAGGGAGTTATGAGATTTTCGCGTCAATTTTTGATCGGCATTTTGCTGGCCGTTACGTTGATTTGCGCTGTTCGACTGGCAGGAAATACCAAAGCTTCGGCTCAGGGGGGAAATGCCTGGCTGTATTTTCAGGAATTGGTCCAACAAAGTCTGAAGGAGAAAAAAGGACTCACCTTTTTCGTCAAAGGCCAAACCATCGGCGGCGTAGTGACCAAAGTCGTTGGTGCCGATGCTGTCGAAGTACGGAATCAAACTTATAGCCGCATTGTGATCCGATTAGACGAAGTGGACGCACTGGCAATTAATTGATCAAGCTTTCTTACGGATTTTTGCAGTCCCCAGCCATGTTCCTATCCAGGAACTTTTTAGAGCGGCGAGTCGAATCTCGCCGCTCTTTCATTTGGCTCCACTTCCCGCCGCAACCCGTCCTGTGATACATCCTCTACAGATTTCACTCAAAGAAGGTGACTTATGAAGACGATTCGCATTGCCAACGGACAAGGGTACTGGGGTGATTGGCTGGAAGCGCCGATCCATTTGGTCGAACGCGGCCCAATTGATTACCTGACGCTGGATTATCTGGCCGAAATCACCATGTCCATCATGCAGAAAATGCGCGCGCGTGATCCGCAAGCTGGGTATGCGCGGGACTTTCTGCAGGTCGTCGCGCGCGTATTGCCCAAATGCCTGGATCAAAACATCAAGATTGTCGCGAATGCAGGCGGCGTGAATCCTCAAGCTTGTGTTGCCGGTTTGGCCGAAGTCGTCAAAAAGTTGGGATTGTCCGGAAAGATCAAAGTCGGCGTCGTCGCAGGCGATGACATCATGGATCGGCTGGATGAGTTCATTGGTAAAGGCATCGGCTTGGAAAACATGGAAACCGGCGAACCGCTTTCCATGGCTCGTGATCGTGCGGCCAGCGCCAATGTATATTTCGGAGCCGCGCCAATTGCCGAAGCTCTGGCCGATGCTGCTGGTGGCCTTGCTCGGTGGCCTCATCCTCAATGTCATGCCCTGCGTGTTGCCGGTTTTAATGCTGAAGCTCAGCAAGGTTCTGGAAAAGGCTGGCCGCGCCCGGCACGAAACCCGCGCCGGCTTTGTCGCC
>CAZXHW010000451.1:0-6833 GCA_964639915.1 uncultured Heliomicrobium sp. | reverse complement strand
TTTATGATCGGTTGAAGTTTAACTTGCCACGCGGACTGTTTGGTGGTGACTTCTTCCGAACTGACTACTTCCCCATTACTGCTGCGCATCCGGAATACAGTTACTACACGCCTGCGAGAATTTTGGGCACGTTCACTGATCCTCCGGGCGGTGGAAATCCTTCAGCTTCGGGCGGACTAAGCCAGTTGCAAGTGGACTTCCGCATTCCGTCAAACCTGACGGCGGCTCAATACACGGCGCTTGGACTTCCTGTCACCGGAGTTGATCCTGACTTGAAGCCTTTCCGCCAGAGCGAATTTACGGTTGGGTTTGAAAGAGAACTGGGCTGGAACCTGGTTTTGTCAACTCGTTACACGCGTAAGAATGTTGATAGCACCATTGAAGATCACGCGATATTGGGAGTGAATCAATCGGAAAACTACCCAATTGGTAATCCCGGCGAAGGCTTGGATTTGAGACTTGATAAAGCCGCTGGCTACGTCAAGTCCGCCAAACCGCAGCGCGTGTACAACGCGTTTGAAGTGGTGTTGAACAAGCGGTTTTCAAACAACTACTTCTTCAGCACGACTTATACCTATAGCCGCTTGTACGGTAACTATTCGGGACTTGCCAGTTCTGATGAAGGTGGACGTGTTGCACCGGCAACCGATCGGTTCTTTGACTATGCCATTAACGGCTTTACCGCGACTGGCGAACCGGATAACGGATTGCTGGCGACCGATCGTCCGCATGCGTTCAAGGCTTTTGGTGGCTACACATTCAATAAGTGGATGGGGAAATCCAATTCCACTGATTTGTCGTTCTTCTTCACCGCACTTCAAGGGACGCCGCAGACAACTTTCGTGACGGTGGCTGCCACTTCAATTCCTCTTTCGAAGCGTGGTGATTTGGGAAGAACACCGACCTTTACGCAAACGGATCTTTCATTGACGCATCGTTATAAGATTGGTGGAGATTCGCGTTATTCGATCGCATTCGACTTCAACGTCTTGAATGTCTTCAATCAAAATACCGTGACCAGTCTGACGACGACGAAGTATCGCGTCACCAATACAATCTCGGCGATTGATATTGACCCGAACTATGTCGCGTCAACCCAAACGCTGACGAACGTTTTGAACAAGATTCTGAGCGGACAAATTGGGACGCAAATTGCCGGACTGGCAAGTGGCGCAAATTTGAGCATCCAGGGTGCTCCGGGTACTTCGACCAACGGAAGAACCAATCCGGTTAGCAGCCTGTACGGGCAACCTTCCGGGTATCAGGGAGCGCGCGGTGTTCGATTTGGTTTCCGGTTCACTTTCTAAAAAAGTGAGAATCGAAACAAAAAAGCCTGCTCTTTGAGCAGGCTTTTTTGTTTCGGCCTTTTTCATTTCAACAGCTTTCTGACGTCGAATAAGCTTATTGCTTTTCAAGAGCGCGGGCTTGCAATCGGCGCATGCCGCGAATCCAGCGGTCGTAATCTGAGGTTTTGCGCTGAATATATTCGGCGACTTCCGGGTGCGGCAGGATCAAGAACTTCTCTTCGGCCAAACCTGCCACAACGACTTCCGCGACTTCTTCGACGGAAACTGAACCTTCGACCAAAAAGTTTTCTCCTTTTCCGTCTTCGCCAAGAAGCATTCGCGTGCGCACGCCTTGCGGACACAGGCATGAAACTTTGATGCCTTTGTCGCCATACGTGATCGAAAGCCATTCGGCAAAAGCGACTGCGGCATGCTTTGTCACGGAATAGGGAGCCGAGCCAACCTGCGTCAGCAAACCTGCGGCAGAAGCCGTTTGCAGCAAATAACCGTCTCCACGCTCGAGCATTTGCGGTAACACTGCCCGAGCGGCGTAAATGTGCGCCATGACGTTGATGCCGAAAATGTCAGCCCATGCTTCATTTGAAACTTCTGCGCCGCCAGGCATTCCACCGATTCCGGCATTCGAGCAAAACAAATCAATCTGGCCGAACTTGCTTGTGGCTTGTTCAATCAGATTGATGATGTCGGCTTCGTTGCTGACGTCAGTTTTGACTGCCAGCCCGCCGATTTCAGCGGCGACTGCTTCGGCCTTTTCAATTTCCCGGTCAGCAACAACCACGCCGCGAGCCCCTTCGGCGGCAAAGCGTTGGCACAATGCGCGACCGATTCCCATCGCACCTCCGGTGACGACTGCGACTTTGTCTTTTAAGTTCATAGCTCAACCATCCTGTTCAAATCGGTTTTGTATCTTCTGGCCGCCAGCGCCAGCGGAATCAACGCTCCGTAACTGATGACTGTGCAAACTGGCAAGCCAAGCCCAAGCCCTCTTTTGTCGCCAATGGCAGCAGCGGTCAACGGCCCAAGCCCTGAGCCGATAATGTTGATCGCCAGCATCAAAAAAGCCACGACCGTGGCGCGAATCTTCAATGGCGCAAGGTCTTGCACAGTCGCGAAAATCGGCCCGTACCAACTGAGCGTGCTGAATGTCGCCAGCACCCAGCAGATGTAAAACAAGCGATATGGCGCATCAATGGGTAGGGAATACAGACCAATGTAGGCGGGAACAAAGACAATCATCTTGACGACCAGAAACCACAACCGCCCGCCCGACCATCGGCGATGAAACCAGTCGCTGATGCCTCCGCCCGCAGAAGTTCCCAGTAATCCGGCAATCGCGACGATCAATCCGTACGTGATTGCCGTGGAGCGATACCCCATTCCGCGTTCGCGCGTCAGCCAGGTCAAAACGAAACTGCCCGCGGCGGTGGAAAAATTCATCACCACCGCCGCCGTGATGGTCAACCACAACGCGGGTGAACGGCGAAGCGTTTCAAACAAGCTGCGATAAATTTCGCTGGTAGATTGCGCCGTTGCGGCCTCGTGCGTTTTTTGTTCGGCGGCGCCACGCTCCGGGATTTTCATCAACAGAACGAGAGGCGTCAGGACAACTCCCAAAATGCCCAGGGCGTAAAAACATGCTCGCCAACCATAAGCCGGAGCCATCCAGCCGACGATGATCAAGCTCGTCCCCGAACCCAGTGCGACTCCGGAGTAATAAATGCCGGTTGAAAGCGCACGGCGCTTCGGCGGAAAAGCATCGCTAAGCGCTGAAACCGCCGCTGGAGTTAATGTGGCTTCGCCGATTCCTACCAGCACGCGGGCTGAAGCCAGATGCAGCAAGCTGGTTGCCGCGCCTGAAGCTGCCGTCAGCAAGCTCCACAGCGCCAACCCACCGGCAATCAATCGCTGCCGGCTCCAACGGTCGGCAATGGTCGCCATCACCATTCCCATCAAGGTGTAAAAGACCAGAAAGTAATATCCGTAAAGCAACGCCACTTGCTTCAAATCCAGCTTGAGTTCCTCAATCAATTGCGGAGCGAGGTTGACGATCAATTGCCGGTCAACAAAGTTGAGGATGTTCAGCAGAGTCAGGAAAACCAACAGCAGCCAGGCGGACCGAGAGGTGGTTTGCTGGTTCATAGGTGATGGAGGACGTTCGGCGTTGTTTTGTATTTACCATTTTCCAATTGAGATTTGTCATCTGTCATCTGTCATTGCTTCAGATGTGGAGAGCAAAGACAGATGACAAATAGAAAACGGCAAATGGAAAATGAATCGAGGTTGCCGGAATAGATCAAACCAATCCGGCGGCGTGGCGCAGTCTTTCGACCGCGCGGTTTTGGCCAACGACCAAAACAAGTTCAAACAGGCTTGGGCCGACCGATTGACCTGTCAGCGCCGTGCGTGTGGCATTGATCAGCAAACCGGCTTTGACGCCTTTTTCTTCCGCCAATGCGCGCAAAGCGGCTTCGACCGCATCGTGATTGAAATCAGTCAACGCCCCAAAACGCTCGGCAAGTTCCGGCAGCAGGGTTTTCAGCGCCGGGTCTTTTTGAAGGTTTTTCTTGACCGCCGCTTCTTCAAATTCAAAGCTCAGGTCATCCACGAAATACGGTCGCCCGTGTCCCGGAAAATCCAGCAGTGTACGAGCGCGTTCACGGAGCAAAGTGATCGTGTGTTCGTACCAGGCTTTGCGTTCGGTTTCATATTCATCGCGCCACAATCCGGCTTTTTGCAATTCGGGCTTGATGTATGGCAGCAGCGTTTCCAGCGGCCAAGTTTTGATGTACTCAAAATTCATCCACAGCGCTTTTTGATCCGTCCAGTTGCGCTCGTCGCCGTCCTGGAAATTAAATACGGCGTTCGATTTGTGAATGCCTTCCAGCGAAAAGACGCGAATCAATTCTTCGCGCGAGAAAATTTCCTGGTCTTTCGCGGCCAAACCTTCTTCAGGTGCCCAGCCAACCAGGGCCAAAAAATTAACGAAAGCGTCCGGGATAAAGCCTCTGTCGCGGTAGGTTGTCACACTGACGATTTCGCCATGTTTGCGCTTGGAAAGTTTGCTTTTGTCGGGAGCCAGAATCAGCGGCAGATGCGCGAACTTCGGCACAGGCTTTCCCAAAGCCTGATACAGCAAAACCTGTTTGTGCGTGTTGTTAATGTGGTCCTGCCCGCGAACGACGTGTGTGATTCCCATTTCGATGTCATCCACCGTGACGGACAGGTTGTATAGCGGATGCCCGTCCGAACGCAGCAGCACCAAATCTTCAATGTCGTTGTAATCGCGTTCCTGCAAGCCGAAAACAATGTCGTCAAACTGCGTTTTGCCTTCTTCCGGCACCTTGAATCGAATCACGAACGGTTCGCCGGTTTCAGCACGGGCGTCAGAATCGGCTTTGGGCAAATCGCGATATGGATTGACGACTTTTTCTTTGGCAATGTCTTGTTTGATAGTTGAATCGTCGCGTTCCTGCTTCGGCGTGAAGTCGCGATACGCCCAGCCGGTTTCCAGCAATTGATACGCCGCCGCGCGATGCTGGTCGGCGTAATTGGACTGAAAGAAGGGGCCTTCGTCGTAATACAGCCCCAGCCATTCCATTCCTTCCAGAATGCCGCGCACCATCGCTTCGCTGGAACGCTCTGTGTCGGTGTCTTCAATGCGCAGTATGAACTTGCCGCCCATCTTGCGGGCGAACAGCCAATTGAACAGCGCCGTGCGCGCTCCACCCATGTGCAAATACCCCGTGGGTGAAGGCGCAAAACGAACTCGTATGTCAGACATTGTTTTTGCTACTTTCTTGTTGGTGATTCGTCGGAACAGCGAGGCACTATACTGAATGCTTTTGCCGGTCAGCAAGGTGTCAATCTTCTTTTGCCGAGCTTATTGCGGCTGAACCTCGCGCAGCCTGCGTTCAAGAAACCGGCGCTCGCTTTCGTTTGTGACCAGCGCTAGCGCGCGTTCGTAGCTTTGCGCGGCTTCGGCGATAGAACCGGCTCGGCGCAGCAAGTCAGCTCGCGCAGCGTGCAGCAGATGATAACCGTCCAGTTCCATGGCCAAAGTATCCATCAGCGCCAAACCTGCTTCTGGTCCATCAACCATTGCAACTGCCGCCGCGCGATTCAGCGTTACGATGGGCGAAGGCTGCACGCGTTCCAGCAACTCGTACAGTTGAACAATTTGCGGCCAGTCCGTGTCTTCGAATCGTGCCGCTTGGCAATGCAGCGCGGCAATGGCGGCTTGCAGGGAAAACATGCCTGGAGTATCGCGCAGCGCCGCCTCGACTAGTGGCAGCGCCTCAGCAATCTGTTTTTGATTCCATCGGCTGCGATCCTGATCTTCCAGCAAGACAACATCTCCGGCTTCATTCAATCGAGCTTCTCGGCGCGAATCGTGCAACAGCATCAGCGCCAGCAAGCCGTTTACTTCTGCCGGAGGCGGCGGCTTCATCAATGCCCGCACGAATTTCCCCAGCCGAATGGCTTCCGCGCAAAGATCCGCTCGTGCCATCATTTCGCCGCGCGTTGCCGCGTATCCTTCGCTGAAAATTAAATAAATGACTGTCAGAACTGCATCCAGCCGTTCCGGCAAATCATTGGTGTCGGGGATTTGAAAGGGAATGCCCGCGTCGCGAATCTTGCGTTTAGCGCGAACCAGACGCTGCGCCATGGTCGTGGTCGGAACTAGAAAGGCGCGCGCGATTTCATCTGTTTCTAGTCCGCCCAGCATGCGCAAGGTCAGCGCCACTTGCGAATCAGGCGCAAGCGCCGGGTGGCAGCAGGTGAAAATTAGCCGCAACCGGTCGTCAGGGATTTCGATTGTGTCGTAATTCGGCTTTATGCTGGAAGACACAAGCGCAGACGCGGCGTACCATTGAAGCTTTTCTTCCAGCCGAGATTGACGTCGAAGCCGGTCAATGGCTTTGAAGCGTGCGGTTTGGATAATCCAGGCGCGGGGAAATTCAGGGATGCCGGCTTCCGGCCATTGCTGCACGGCGGCGGTGAACGCTTCCTGCGCGGCTTCCTCAGCGACATTAAAATCGCCGATCAGCTTGATCAGCGCAGCGACAATTTTTCCCCAATCAGAGCGATAAAGTGAATCAATCGCGCGATTTACGTCCAGGTTTGCGTGTGGAAGCATAAGATACGATAAAAAATTTTTGGCGCAGTGTCGAATTTGGCCTGCGCGGTTCGACTTACCCGTGAAAGAACAAAATGGAGGTTTCGTGAATGAAGTACATGCTGCTGATTTACATGGAAGAGAACGCCATGACTGAGCCTGAACGGGCGCAGTGTTATGTGAAATCCGCTGGACTTGCCAGACAGTTACACGCGAAAGGACAGTTGCGAGGAACTTCGCCGCTTCAACCTGCGGCCTTAACCAAAAGCGTGCAAATTCGCGATGGCAAACAACTGGTGACCGACGGGCCATTTGTGGAAACGCGCGAACAGCTTGGCGGGTTCTTCCTAATTGAAGCGAAAGACCTGGACGAAGCCATCAATGTCGCCAGCCAAATTCCCGGTGCGCAA
>CAZXHW010000450.1:0-6836 GCA_964639915.1 uncultured Heliomicrobium sp. | reverse complement strand
CCAGCAGTTCACAGATAACGGTGGAACCAATCAGCAGTGGAGGTTGTCGCCGGTTGCTAATGGCTGGCACAGAATCATTTCTGTTGATAACAACAAATCGTTGGATATTCCGGACGGCTTGCCGGGCGATGGAGTCCAGATTCAACAGTTCAACAGCCACAACGGCTGGAACCAGCAATGGCGGCTGATTCGCGTTCGCCGCTAACGGTTCGGCGCAGCGGCTGCGAGCGATGATGACCGGGCGTCGGATGGCAACGGGGGAAGCCTACCGACACGTTATCGCTCACTGACGCTGCGCCGTTCAAGTTCCTCCTCAGCCTTATTTCCTCAGCCAGTTTAGATACTCCGGCAGCGAATGTAGTTGATCTACGTGATCCGGCGCTGTGTTCCCCGCAAAGCCCATCAGACAAAACTTCCCTGCCCTTGCTTCACTCAACTGCTGCGTTTGCATCGGTCCCCACTTCACCACCGCCGTTCGCTTCAATCCCAACTGAGCTAACAACCAATCCGCTGTTTCCGTCGTGCTGGCAAACGTTCCGGGAAAGATTTCCGAATGCGTGATGATCATCCGCTTTCGACCAGCGGCAGCATCCCGCGCGAACTTCAGAAAAATGTCCAAATCACCTGCCTCCAACTCTGATTCTGACGACTTGCCCGTTCCCGGCTTTCCGCCAACGTATCCCGCGTGTAGTCCATCAATCAGCAAGACTTTATCCACCCTCGCGTAGTGTTCAGGCACTTTGAGGATTGCGCGCACCGCACCGTAACCCGCGCTCCACGAAGTCAAACTGATCGGCCCAAACTTCACTCCCGCTTTGGTTTCGGCTTCGGCAATCAATCGACTGAACAATTGCGCATCCGCAAACGGTCGAGCGTATGCCGACGAACCCGCTCCAATTTGAATCGAGATGACAGCAGTTTTGCCCGCTTGTGCAGCCGCGACTTCCGGCAGCCAAATTCCACCGTGAAAGTGTATGAACAAGGGCACAGGCGATTTCAGTTTGAGCTTGGCGGGCAAAAACAATGTTCCGAGTTCCAGCTTTTCACGGCGACCTTCAGGCGTTTCCTGCTTCAGGCGCGGGTGCGCGCGCGAATGTTCGACCATCGGCGAAGGGTTTTGCGATTGCTGAGCAAGCGCAAAAGTTGCGAGCAACAGCATGAAGATAATCTGGTGCATGTTTTGTAATTGTTCAGCCCCAAAGGGGCAAAATGCAGTAGCCCGGTGCGACGCGCCGGGTAAGCAATGGGAAGGCCCCAAAAGCCCTGAAAGGGCGAAATGGGCAACCTTGTTATTTCGCCCCGTTGGGGCTTGTGCAATTTTTTGATTCGCGTTCCCAGTGCATTGCACTGGGCTGTCATATCCTGCCCCGTTGGGGCTGAGCAGGTATCATATTTTTCCTTCTGGCTTTACTGTGTTGAAACTACCGGGCTAGCATAGCAGCGAAGGAGGATTCCCCGAATTGAAAACCTTTGACGAACCGATTTCGAACTTCTTTTACTCACACAGACTCAAATTACAGTTATGGGATTGGGGCACGGAGGGCAAACCCACAATGATTCTGGTTCATGGCGGATTGGATCACGCCAGGAACTGGGATTGGGTGGCACGCGAACTATGCGGCGATTTTCACGTCTATGCGCTTGACCTGCGCGGTCACGGAAACAGCCAGCATGCGCCCGGCGCGCTGTACACCATCGCTGAACACGTGCTGGATTTGTCGGCGCTGGTGGATGTGATTAACACCAGCAACAATCAATCCGACCCGCTTTACCTGATCGGCCACAGCCTGGGCGGAGTCATTTCTACGCTCTACACAGGCCTTTTCCCGGAGAAAGTCAAAAAGCTGGTTTCGATTGAAGGGCTAGGTCCGCCACCGACGCATCGTGTGTACGATCCGGCTTCCAAGCGAATGCGCCGCTGGATTGATGAAATTCGCAAGATCGAAAAACGCGAACCACGCAGTTATCCCGATCTGGATTCGGCGGTCGCCAGAATGCAGGAAGCCAATCCACACCTGAAAGACGAAGTCGCCCGACATTTAACGCTGCACGGAACAAACTGGAATTCGGATGGTTCGCTAAGCTGGAAGTTTGACAACTTCGCGCGGCCGTTCCCGCCCTTCGGCCACAGCTTGCCCGACATTCAGGATGTTTATGGCCAGATCACCTGTCCAGTGTTGTTGTTCTGGGGAATGGAAAGCTGGGCGCCTGATCCTGAAACAGATGGACGCGCTAAGCCGATCAAGAACCATCGGCTGGTGAAAGTTGCTAACGCGGGCCACTGGGTTCATCACGATCAATTGGAACTGTTTCTGGCAGAAACGAAGAAGTTTTTGGCTGAAGAATAATTTGGAGTGCTGCGCCTTTGGCGTAGCTTTAGTAGTCCCTTGGATTGTGTTGCTACGGTTTCCACCAAAGCTCGTTTGCGAAAACGACTACCAAAGCTGCGCCGAGCCGCGCACTCCAAAGTTTAGGGATCTTGCCGCTTTTTCATCTCTACCAACTCCACGCTGCCACGAGTCGTCAACTGGTAATAATCGCTGATCTCCCCTGACTCAAATCCTTTGATCAAAGCTTCGATGCTCTGCAAAAGCTGGACGCTGAAGTGATTGTCCACAGTTTGCGGGTGGACGTTCGTGTAATAGGCGTAATTGAAATAGCTGCGAATCAGAAGGCTGCGGCTGTCAATCGGCAGCGATTTCAAGTTTTCAACAAAGCGGCCCATTGTGTCCTGTCGAAACAGGTAAAACTCCACGTTGGAAACATAAAACGCCGTGACTTTTTCGTTGATCTCTTTCAAGTAATCGCCGATTGATTTCAGCGCTTTGACGCCGGAAATGTCGCCCGTCGCCGGAACGATCCGGTTCTGGTCGTGCATGGTTTTGATGACCTGAAACGTCGCTTCGCTGGCCAGATAGTTGCGTTGTTTTCCCTTCAGGTCTTTTTCCAGCAGGATGTCACGATACGCCGGAAAGAATCGTCCCGTCGGACGGTCGCGGATGGTGTACCGAACTTCCATGCAATCGGTGTAAAACGCCTGATAAATTTCATCAATGGTTTCCCAATCCCGCTGATTCAGCCCCAAACCAAAGCTTTCGATTTTCTTGTGCAGATCGGCTTTAAGCTTGTCAGCCATCTTTTGATCCAGCGGCGTGCGGTCGAAATAATCCACCAGGTCACGAATCTGGCGGTCATTCCATTTCTTGTAATCTTTCGGCAGCGGGCGGGCAAACAAGTTCGACATGTATTCGATGCGGCTGCGCGACATCATAAACAGCGCTTTGAACATCACGTGCTGCAATAGCGCATCGCGCCGAATGTCCAGCATGATTGCCAGCTTCGGTTTGATCTGGGCAACATAGGTGTAGTTCTGATCCGGCCCCACGCCCAGATAAACTCCGCCAGACAGATTCATCTCTTCCATTGTCCCAAGCACATGCTGATAAGACAGTTCGTTCGACACCAGATTGTCCGAGCCGAAATAGCCTGCGCGCTCAGAAAGTTTCGCAACCAGTTGCGCAAAATCTTCGCGGCGGTCGCCAAGAGCGACTTTTTGCTGAGCCAGCGCAGGCGTAGCGGTCAGCCAAAGAGCGATGAACAACAAAACAATTCGGAATGACGACTGGCGGAAATACTTCATCTGTCTTAACTCCTAAAACTGAATTGAGGATGGGATTCGAAGTTCAGAAGCGAACTTCAATGGATCGCTTCGCCAATAAACCACAGTTCATACGGAAATCAAAAGCGTTTTCCGGTCATGGGGCTTCAGAAAGAACACTTTCAATTCGCTTGGAAAGCTCTGCTTCAGAAAGCCGTGTCGGAGCGTACAAACGCACAACACCTTTACGATCTATCAGCGCAAAAGTCGGCGTTGCTGATACTCCATAACGAATCATCGCATCGGTATCAATTACGATCGGCACGCTTTCCAGACCCGGATAAGTGTCTTTCCAAACTTTCGCCATGTGGGTTTTCTCTTCTGCTGGCGAGACATTCTTATTCTGCTCTCCCGTGCCGTAATAGCGCGTCGGAGCCATCACAACCAAGCCTTGCGATTTGAATTTTTCCGTGACGCGAGCCAGTGAAGCGGCCTGCGCTTTGCAGTCACCGCACCAATGCGCCCACAGAAACAGCAAAACCGGTTTGCCTTTTAGCGAAGCAAAAGAGGCAGGTTGAGGGCCGATAAAATCGCTCAGGTTAAGTTCCGGAGCAGGCTGGCCTTCCAGCGAAAGCAGGTTGATGCTTTTCCGAATGCGCGCTCGCAATCCAATATCTTTCGCACGCGAATATTCGATCTCTAAAAAACTGATGGCTGATCCGCGACTATCGCGTTTTGCGCGGAGTTTTCCTTCGACTTCGATGGCAGCGCCGAGCGGCGACAACCATTCTGACTTTTCCTCTCGGACCTCGCGTCGAAGCTCGGCAACATATGCGGCGGCGGCGTCCAACTGATTCAGCATTTCAGCACCACGCGCCAACCAGCCCAAGGCATCCAAATATTCCGCGTCAACGCCGTTTTGCCGTTTGTAATCTTCTACAGCCTGCGCGCCGCTAGCCAGATCGCCTGCCGAAAGTTTGTTGCGAACAACGCGGACAAGTTCGCCTGCGGCATTCGCCGATATCGCAAACAAAATTACGGCGAGGCATGAAACGAGGAAGGTTTGTTTTTTCAATCGAACTTCTCCTGCTTTGCTTTTAAGCAATCTTCAATTCGTAAATGCCGATTTTTATGTTTTGCCCCGGCTTCACGTCCGCGCTTTCGCCCGGCTGAATTTCGCGGCCATCCACTTCGATGGCGTTGCGACCAATACATTCCAGTTTGAACGCGCTTTCCTGCTTCGACAGAATGGCGTGTTTGCGGCTGACTTCCTGATCGCCATCCAGCTTTACGTCTACCGGAAAATCCTTGGAACCACGGCCGATTTCGATCTTGGCTTTCATGGATTTGAAAGTTTCCGGTTCGCCGCCCTGTCGCTGGAAATTGACGGTGAACAAAGCGGCTCGCGGTCGAACCAAAGTTTTTTCGCCTTCGTCGGGCCCCAGCGGTTCAGTGTTTCCGGGTTCGACCTCAATCGGTTTCGGCGTGGGTTTCTTTTTTCGAGCAGTGACTTCGGTTCTGGGCGAATCGTCGTCCCAAACAGCCTGGACGCGCACCTGGCCTTTGTTGAGTGCGCCGTCAATGCTCAAAGAAAGCGCGATCTTGTCAGCCTTGAGCTGTTTTCCGCCGACGATTTCCTTGGCGCGTTGCGACAAACTGATTCCTAAACCTTCTTCCAATCCTTCGCGCTTGCGGCCTTGCCACATTGCGTCGTCTTCCTTGCTCAGATAAATGATGTATTCGCCGGGCAGATAGGTTTGGCCACCCGGAGGCGTAAACATCTCGCGTTTCATAACGACTTCGACTTCGCGCGCGATTTTGACGAAAAACTCATCCCACTCGCTCAATTGAGCCTGCGCTTCCGGCGTTTGCGAAATCGCGTCTTCGCCGTCCAGCCACTTTTTGACTTCGCCCCAAAGCTTCATTGCACTCTACCTCTTTGTCTGGGTGTAGACAGGATTAACAAGATTTTTCAGGATTGTTTTATTGGGTTGGGAAGGCTTGTACTCGCGATACTTACGTTTCACCTGAACGGAAGAGCCGAAATTGATAAGCAACCCTGAATCAACTTTTGTAGCAGACAGATAATTGACCAGTTGTAATTCATTTTCTTTACTCAAAGCCAAAATTGCCTTTAGCTCTACGATTATCCGGTCCTCTACCCATAGGTCAGCTTGATAGTCTCCAATGATCTGATTTTCATACCAGACCTTAATTGGCTCTTGCTGCAAGACCTTCAAACCTCGCTTTTCCAGCTCAATTCGCAACGCGTTCTCATACACTTTTTCAAAAAAACCTGAGCCAAGCCTGTTATGCACTTCATAAGCACACCCAATGATTATTTCAGTAATGGTGTTGTCTTCCATCTTTTCCTCCAATCCTGAAAAATCTTGTACATCCTGTCAAAATAACTTTGTTACCACCAGCGGCGTGAGACTACACGAACAAAATCCGATTTTCCATAAACCCAGCCTTGCCGCACGTCCAGCGGAGCATCCGGCTCCAGTTTCATCCATTGACTGACTTCGATCTGAATCCAGCCTTGCTCATTTTCCTGAAGCACTTTATGCCGTGTGTTACCGGCGATTATGCCATACGGTTTGAACTGGCCGCCCGGACCTGTACGAACATACATCTGGGCCGCAGTCACTTCGATTTCGCGCGGAGCGCCGAACTCTCCGCCTTTGAAAAAGTTGTAGACGCTGGCCAGCAATCCGACAAACGCCGCCGCCAGAAAACCAATAAAAACTCGCCGACGCATCTTTTCAGAAAACCGGTCAGCCATTTTCGGCGGCTTTTTGACTTTCTGAGTCGCCTGCGCGGAAGGCTTGGCTTGGCCTGGTTTCGCCGCTAACGGCGTCGCCGGATTCGGTTGAATTGGGGTAGCAGGTTTAGGCATGGCCGATGGCGCTTTGGAGGGTTGCAAATCAATAAAGATTTTTCCGGGGCGTTCGGCGCGCTGAACTGTCGGTTTGCTTTCCTCGGCTTCTTTGGGAGCTTCTGTTTTCACAGGCTCAGCTTGAAGCTCTGTATTCGTGCTGCTCAGTTTTTCCGTCAAATCGAGCGTATTCAGCGGCTCAGTTTCTACAAGCTGCGCTGATGAAACCACTTCCTGCAAATGGGATGTCGCGGGTGTTGGATCGAAATCCGGCTGCACGGGAGTTTGTGGAAACGCGCCAGTGTCAAATTTCTGGCGAGGTTTGACGATAGTTTCTTCGTCCGGCAGTTCTTCAATTTT
>CAZXHW010000449.1:0-6851 GCA_964639915.1 uncultured Heliomicrobium sp. | reverse complement strand
GGTCTCAGCAAATTCCTTACCACCGCTCCTCCACCGCCGCCTGCGGGCTTTTATCAAGCGAATTATTCGGGAGCGTCGTCGCCGCCACAAGCAGACTTTGCCTATGGCCAGGAAGCCACCGTTCCGCCCGCTCAGCCTTATGCGCGGCATAATAATGAGCAAAGCGCGGGAGATAATTGGAGCTACGGCAAACCGCCGGAAGAAAAGTTATATCTCTGGAATACTCAAGCCCTTGCTCAGCAATTGAAAGCCGGCACACTTTCACAGAGTGCAAGGATGAAGCACTTGTCGTTCTACGTAACCGCTTCCGCCGTTGCCCTGGAATTGCTTCAATACGGCGATTCGGAACTCTCGCCATTGCCTGTCATCGAGTCGCTACTCGCCGTTGCGATAACATTTTTCGGGACGCTTTACTGTTACAATGTGAATAGCAAAGGCGATAACAGAGATTTTATAGGTCGTTATATCTGCCTCAGCGTTCCAATCGGAATTCGTCTGTTTTTGCTTTTTGGCATGCTTATTTTGCCTATCGCAGCGTTCCAAGGAGTGATGGAAGAACTAGCGAGCGGCAAATCCGATATCGCAGGAGCCGCCAGTGCAATGATTTTGCTTTCAAAGGTGGGGGAATTTGTCATAACAATAGCTTGGCCGCTTTGCATTTATTGGCGCATTGCCGTTCACATCAGGCAGATTTCTGGTGCGAGAAATTGAATGCTTGGCAATGGCTTCCAGTCAGCAATTCAGCGAAAAAAATATTATGAGCCAGACATCGAACGAACCATTCGCAGCACACCAGACAACTGAAATCCGGTCTAAGCAAATAGACTCCCATCAAAGCCAAACTCAAGCATCTGTACCGCCGCCGTATCGCGGGCCAGGTTCAACAATGAAATTGCTGAAGCATTCTCACGCTCTCCGTAATTATCTGCTCATCGGCGCTGGGAGTTTTCTCTTGGGAGTGTTGGCGACGGCGTTGGCTTTGTTTGCGTATGATGTTTTCAAGGCGCTTTCCGCACAGGCCCACCTTGAAAATGGAAAAATCAAGTTTTACCAGGGCGATTATGATGGCGCAATTGGAGACTTGAGCCAGGCGATTGAGTTGAATTCCAAAGAAGCCGAAGGCTTTATCATACGCAGTCGCGCATGGCGGGAAAAATATGAATTCGCCAAAACCACAGCGGACCGTGAACAAGCCTTGGAATTGCTCGAAAAGGTGGTGGAGTTGGATGCGAATGATGCTGTCGCCTGGAAAAACATGGGTTACGTGCTTTGGCTGAAAGGTGATAATGATGAAGCAATTATCAGTATTCAAAAGTCTCTGACGCTCGCTCCCAATGATGCGGAGGCTTGGCAAACAAGCGGCAATGCTTACCAGGATAAAGAAGATTATGATCGCGCCATAGTGGATTTGAAGAAATCCATTGAGCTTGATCCCAACAGGGCGCTCACGTGGAATGCGCTTGGACTCGTGTACCGCTTTCGCAATAGCAATAACGCTGATCAACGGAAAAGAGACAACGAACTGGCAATTGAAGCATACAAAAAGGCTATTGAGCTTGACCCTGATTTGGTCTGGGCTTGGGATAACCTGGGACAGATTTATGCCCAAATAGGAGAAGAGGACAATATGTTGTTCCATTACAATAAGGCGATTCAGATAGCTCCCAGGTATATTAATGCTTATGCCAAGCTCGGCGAATTTCATTACGGAAAGAAGAACTATCCGAAAGCAATCGAGCTTTACGGCAAGGTCATTGAATTTGCTCCCAAATATGCACGGGCATATGGGTGGCGTGGAAATTCCTATCGTGAGTTGGGAGATAAGGCGAAAGCGATTGATGATTACCAAAAGGCACTGAAACTCAATTCGCGTTTGACCGATATTCAGCAAGCTCTCGACGCTTTGCAAAGCCAACAATAAGCTGCGTCGCTCGGTCTAGTTAATCAACTTCGGTTCGTGCGTTTCGAGTGATTCGAGCAGGAGGTCTTCTTCATCCACAGTCCAAATTTCCAGCAACTCCCGTGGGACTTCCGTGACGAACCGTGACGGGCGGTGAAGCACGGTTTGCCGCGAACGGTCGCTTTCGACCAGCGGGAAGCAGACGTACAGTTCATCCTGCGCACGTGTCAGCGCGACGTAAAACAAACGACGCTCTTCTTCCTCGCCTTCGATGTCGCGCAAGCTGCGGCTGGAAGGAAACCGCCCATCAGCAGCCCAAATCATAAAGACGACGCGCCATTCCAAACCCTTCGCTTGATGAACCGACGAAAGCGCCAATCGCTCGTCTTCATCGCCGCCGCTGATTACGTCTTCGCCAACCGTCGCTCCAGGCGGGCTAAACCGTTCTGTATTCAACAAGGCAAGCTCGCTCAAAAATGCATCGGTTGTATCGTACCGCTGGGCGAAGTTCGCCAGTTGCCGCAAATCCTCTTCGCGCGCGTCGGAGTTTTCATAATTGGCTTGCAGGTATTCGATGTAACCGCGTGTCAAAACCAGTTCGATTTGTTTGGCGGGATTGTTGATAGTTTCAGGCGCGGTCAGGTCTTTGATAAGGTCGGCAAACTCGCGCCAGCCAACCGAAGCGCCTTTCGGCAAAGTCCTGGCAAATTCGTCCGTACGCATCAAAGCAAGCGGCTCTTCAACATAGGCCAGCCGCTCCCACACGCGGGAAGCCGTTGCGTTGCCAATCTTTGGAATCAGTTTCAGCACACGCTTCCAGGCAAGTTCATCGCGAGGGTTGACGACCAAGCGCAGATACGAAGTCAGGTCTTTGATGTGCGCCTGCTCGAAAAATCGCACGCCTGATCGAATGTCGTAAGGAATGCCTCGCCGAGTCAGTTCCAATTGAACTTCCAGCGAATGAAAGTGCGAACGATATAGCACAGCTATTTCGTCCAGCGGAATGCCTTCGTCACGCAATTCCAGAATTCTAGCGGCAACAAAAGCCGCTTGCTGTTCGCTGTCCCGCGCCGGAATCAGCGCAGGCGTGAAGCCGCGGCTCGGTCGTTTGGCTTGCAGATGTTTCGGGAACTGCTGACGGTTCATCGAAACCGAAGCGTTTGCCAACATCAGAATTTCAGGCGTCGAACGATAGTTATTTTCCAGCTTGAACACTTGCGCGTCGGGATAGCGTTTTTGAAACTCGAAGATGTTTTTGAAGTTCGCGCCGCGCCATCCAAAAATGCTTTGTGCATCGTCGCCCACGACCATCAGGTTGCGATGTTTGGCGGCGACCAGGTCAATTATTTCGGCTTGCAGCGTGTTTGTGTCCTGATATTCGTCCACCAGAATGTGCTGAAACTGTTCTTGGTAAATGGCCGCAATTTCCGGTTTTTCGCTCATCAGCCGTTTCCAGTTCAGCAACAGATCGTCGTAATCCATCGCGTTTCGTTCCAGCTTTCGTTGCTGATAAAGCAGGTCAACGCGCTTGATTTGCTGAGTCAGCATTTCAAAGTGCGGATATTTGGCGACGATTAGTTGATCCAATGGTGTGTCGGTGTTGGTGGCAAAGCTGAACATTTCGCGCAGCACTTCGCCCTTGGGAAAGCGGCGGGCTTTCGTATCAATCGCGGCTTCGTCAATGCAGGAATCAATAAGGTCTTTGGCGTCTTCGGCGTCCAGGATCGAAAAGTTGTTTTCGTAGCCCAAACTGACGGCATGGCGGCGCAACAATCGGTTGGCGATGGAATGAAACGTTCCGCCCCAAACGCGGCGAATGTCCGCAGCCATCAAACTTTCCACGCGGCCAAGCATTTCGCGCGCGGCTCGATTGGTGAAGGTCACCAGCAAAATGCGAGCAGGGGCAACTCCGGCTTCAATCAATCGAGCGACTCGATACGTTGCCACGCGTGTCTTGCCCGAACCCGCTCCTGCGATGACCAGCAGCGGTCCGGCTCCGGCCATCACCACCGCACGCTGTTCATCGTTCAAAGCTTCACGGTAGTTGATCAGCGACTGGCGCGGAGCGTCAGTTTTTATGATGTACTTTTTCATTTTTGAATCGTCACAACCGGCGAATGCGGCACGTTGAGTTCGCCAGTCAGCGTGCCGCGCTTCAATTATCGGCTATGACAAAATCGTCAGCAGCGACGCTTGTGCAGCGACTTCACCTTCATACAGCGCCAGCACGTGTTGCTGCAACTGTGCCCGCAAAGCTGCGCAATCTGCCGCCGAAAGCGGGAACTGCTGGCTCGCCTGTTTCGCCAATTCTCCGGCCTCCTGCCAAACAGCGCACACTTCATCAACCGGCGCTCCGTCGTGTATCAATTCGCGGCGACGGGTGAACAGATCTTTGGCGGCGCGCGTCAATGCAACGTCATCCGGCAAGGCAGCTTCCGCCAATTCACTCCACTGGCGACCGAGCGCCGCATACTGTTCGCCAAGTGCGGTCAATCTGGCATCCTTCAATGCCGCCCCGGACTCTTGCAAAAACTCCGCAAACAGCGGACGGCACAATCCGCCGCCCGTGCCGTAATTTTCGATGCAATCATAAATCCAGGTCAGGCCGCGCCATAAATTCGCGCCGGGTTTGAAAATCGTCTCCCAGGCTTCTTTGTCTTTGGAACCGTGAAGCCGGTTTGCCCAGGTCTTTAATGCGTCCAACTTGCCGTTGCTTTTCATACCGGGCAACGTTGGATGCTGCAAGACTTCGTGGCATCGGTGCAATCCGGCTTGCACCAGTGCTTTCAAATCCAGGTTCGCGTTTGACGGACCAGCATTCAGCGACAACAAACGATGTTTTTGCTTCTTGATGCGAGCGCGGCTGCGCGCCAGATCGGCCAGTGGAATGCTGATCGGAGCATCTGTCAGATCACCAATCAGCGCCGAACCATCATCGTCATTCACGCGATAGGCGATGACAACGTGATAACCGCCGCCACTGTATTCCTTTGGCATTGCGCGATGCGGCAGTTCGGCCATGTCTACCCAGACGACACAAGGACCATTCGCCAATGCCGAGCGCAACTGTTGTTCGGCGGCTTTGGCTCCAGCGGTTTCCTGAATCACAGGCTTGAAGCCGAATCGTTGCAGAGCTTCGCCAAGGTAAGCCGCATCGTCGTGCCATTGATGCCGTCCAGCCAGAAAAAATGAAGCGTGATCTTCTTTCTGGTAATAAAACGCGAACACGCCGATGCCTACGCCGCCCGCCAATCCGAACAACATCGCTTCGCTAAACGGTTCGCCTGTGTGCGGAGCGCGCACGCCGCGATGTGTCAGCAAAATGCGCAATGCCGTTGTCGCCGGAACATTGCCGGGAAAGTGCCAACGCGCTGACGGATCAAAATTGTTGTTCTGGAAATTGCCGATCAAGTGGCGGCGGGCGGTGGCATAACGCTCACCGGTTTTTTGCATGCGGGCGCGGACAAGTTGTTTCAAGTGCTTTTGTGCAGTCATTGTTGATTCTCCTCTACCTGGCCGGACAAACCACAGCCCCGCGCGCTGTAGGCTTCTCCTGCCAAATGATGAGTCGCCAATCAACAAAGTTCTGCCAAGCTCAAGGACATCAATCCCCTTTACCTTCGCGAAGGACGGAACGCGCGGGCATCCGTTCAGAAGGTCAGGCGGGAGCAGCGCCGCCGTCGGACTTTCTACTGCACCGGGCAACAAAGCGTCAAGCGGACGCCAGAAGCAGATTCGCGATTCCCCGAGTCTTCCCGACGATCAAATCAATCGCCACAAAAAAGCAATTGCGGTTCTGGGCACGAACGAGGTGAAGGTTAGCTTTCAAATTCTGCACTTTTCGTCAAAGTGCTTCTCGGTTGGTTCTGGGTTCGTTTTTGATTTTGCCCCACAGAGGAATTGTGGGAAATAGAAGGCAGGTAAATTTCGATTTCTACGCTTATTACAAGGGCACTTCGCGCAACCAAAGTTGCCCATATTCAACCACTAAGCCCGTTTCATCCACGGTCACATCGGCGACAAATTCTCCGGCATTACTTTCATACCGATAAAGCCTGTCTTCGACGCGTGTGTAAGTTTGATCAAGGGATTCCAAAGTGAAGCTGGGAAACCGCAGCCACGCGGCCTGTACAGTTGCCCTTTCCCCGACGGAAAGATTGAGCCGCCGAATTGGCAAGAAGTTGGTTGATGGGCTGAAATTCAAATCAACGTCCAGGCATCCAGCCACGGCGGCACAGGCCTTTTCGTTCAAATACCATTGGCCGTTTTCATCTCGCACGATCCTGACATCAATCGTCCGATTGCCAACCCAGCCTGTGACTGTCGCTGATTGCGTCACCCATTGCCGGTCACAATCAATCTGATAATCCAGCCGGCAAGCCTGACCATCAGCCGCAAGCGCTGCGGCTCCGCTCAGACGCCAGCCCATTTCTGAAGCAAGCACACGGCAGCTTTCATGCCCAGGCAAATCCAGCCGCTTCCAGATTACTGTTAGCGGCTGATCTGCCCTGATGTCCACGAGCTTGTTTTCTTCTTTATTCATCACCGACGCCCTGCAACCAGATTATTTGCTTCCGGCTGCCTTACCCTTCTTTGCTGCGGTATTGATGACATAGGATTTTAACTCGATGATTTTTCCGTTCTGGAAACGATAGACATCGCAATAAGAGTACGGAGCTTCCTTTCCATCTTTCCCCTTCATTGTCATATCGCCGTAAGCCATGCCGACATCTCCATCGCCAATGACAGCATTGACCGTGAATTTCGGCGGTTCCATGTTCTTCATGGAGGACATCCATGTGCGGATGGCCTCTTTTCCTTCCACGGTTTTGTCGCCAACCATTGCCCAAGTCACGTTTTCATCGCAGAACGATAAGAAGTCTTCTATTTTGTTCTCAGAAAAAGCCGCATTTACCTTTTCAATGATTTGTTTATTTTGGTCTGACATACG
>CAZXHW010000448.1:0-6859 GCA_964639915.1 uncultured Heliomicrobium sp. | reverse complement strand
ACGGCCGGCTTTATCGCCCGAAAGCGTCAGCAGGTTCGCGCCGGGGCCGTTGATTGTCAGGTTCTTGCTGATCGGAATTTCTCCACTGGTCAGCGTGATGGTGCGAGGAATGTTAAAGAACGTCGAACTGAAAATGATGTCGGTATCTGGCAGCGAGTCTGTGATGGCCTGCCGCAAACTACCCGCGCCGCTGTCATTGGCGTTCGATAAAACGACAGCCTGCATTTCCACCGCGCCGATATCAGACTGGTCGCCGCTGGATGACGCGGGGATGGTGGTGATGTCAAACGAACGCAGCCGCCCACGCTGATCCAACGGGATATCCGTGCTGTTGCCTTTATCCAGCGCCGGGCTGTTTGCCAGCAGCGCGTGCGTCGGCGTCGGACCGCCGTTATTTTGCAGCGGGCCAAGTTGCGGATTGGCGTTGAAGTAATCGGTCGCCTGATTCAGGAACGTGGTGGAGTTGTCGTTCGTCAGGTTGAATCCCAGCGAAAAAACCAATGCGGAGCTGCTAGTGGCCGCCGTCGTGCCTATATTTACGTTGAGGTTGTTGGCAATGATTGTGTTGCGGATTGTCATAACAGCAGTTGCTCCGGCGGCTGCGGATTCAACGCGAAGGCCGCCCACACCAGCGCCGGTATTGTTGACAACAGTGCTATTTGTAATTGTCAGTGTCCGAGCACCACTTGCAGCGTAGTGAGAGATGCCGCCGCCAAACCCTCTGCCCGCCGCAGTGTTACCGCTGACAGTGCAATTGGTGAGCGTCGCACTTGAGGATGACAGTCCAATAGCGCCGCCGTAGTCTGCCGATGTATTTCCGCTAAACGTGCAGCCGGTGAAACTCCCGCTGGAAAGATTTAGATAAACCGCGCCACCGCTGGCTCCCGTCTGCCCGACGATGCCAGCCTTATTGCCCCGAAAATTACAGTCAGTGAATTTCCCGATTGAACCGCCCACATAAACTCCGCCACCATAAAGCGAAGTGGCTTCGTTGTTGAGGATGTCGCATCGAGTCAGTGTCAGATTGCTGTCGCTGACGATGGCGCCCCCTACATCTCCTGCCTTGCCACCACTGAGAGTCAGCCCGCTAATGGCCACATTCAGCCCCCCATTCGCCACGCGGAAAATGCGGCTGGCATTGTTGCCCGACAGCGTCAACAGGTTTGCGCCCGGGCCGGTGATCGTCTGACTGGTGCTGAGTGAAAGTTCACTCGCCATTGTAATAGTGCGCGCCGTATTGAAAAACGTGTTGTCAAAGAGAATGTCGCTCAAGTTCGGCGAGGAATTGGCGCTGGTCACAGCCTGGCGCAAGCTGCCCGCGCCGCTGTCATTGGCGTTGGTGACGAAGATGGCCTGCATTTCCACCGCGCCGATGTCGGAATTGTCGCCTGTGCTGGCAGGTGCGATGCTGGGAATGTCGAAAGGAGAGGCTGCGCCGCGTTGATCGGTAGTCAAGCCAGTCACAAAGCCGCCTTTATCAAGCGCCGGGCTGCCCACCAGCAACGCATGTGTCGCCGTCGGGCCGCCGTTGTTTTGCAGCGGGCCGAGCAAGGGATCTTTGTTGATCTGGTCGGTCGCCTGATTCAAGAAGGTGTTGGAATTGTCGCTTGTCAGATTGTTGCCTGACGATTGGATCGTGGCAGCGTTGGCCACGCCGCCGAGCAACCCAGTCAGGTTAGGGCCGGTGTTGTTAGCGATGATTGTGTTGCGTAGCGTGGCGTTGGTCGTTAAACCTGCCGCGACTTCGACAAGAATGCCGCCTGTGTTAGGGCTGATATTATTTGCCACAGTGCAGTTTGTGACGGCCAGCGTCCGTTCGCCAGTGGTGTTGAAAAGCGCGAGGCCACCGCCAAAATTCGCCTTATTGCCGCTGACAGTGCACGTAGTAAATGTGCCGCTGGAATTCTCCATCTCAACCGCACCGCCTCTGTTAGATGCTGTATTGCCGCTGAACGTGCAACCTTTGAATGACCCAATGGCAAGATCCAATAGTGCTGCGCCGCCACCATTGAAAGACGCTGTATTGCCGCTAAAAGTACAGTCAGTGAACGTTCCGATACCACCATTATTTTGTACTGCTGCGCCACCTCCATGACTCGCCCTATTGCCGCTGAAGGTACAGCCTGTGAACGTTCCGATTGTGCCTTTAGCTAGCAATATCCCACCGCCACTGGAATCCGTCGTATTCCCTCTGAAATTGCAGCCTGTGAACGTTCCAACCCCGCTGCTCACAATCACTCCGCCGCCCGGGCTGCCACTGCCAACACTCACGTTGTTGACAATGTCGCACGCGGTCAGCGTCAGAAGGCTTTGGCTCAAGATGCCGCCGCCACCTTCAAATTGTCCCGTCACACCGTCACTGATTGTCAGCCCGCTGATGGTGACGATCACCGCACTGGTTGCAACGTTGAAGATACGGCTGGTTTTATTGCCTGAAACCGTCAGCAGGTTTGCGCCGGGGCCGGTGATCGTTACGGCTTGGGTAATCGAAAGTTCGCCGCTGGTCAGCGTGATGGTGCGCGGCGTGCTGAAGAATACAGGTTCGAACACGATGGTATCCGCGCCTGCTGACCCGTTGGCACTCTCCAGCGCCCCACGCAACGAACCTGGGCCGCTGTTATTGGCATTGATGACGGTAAAAGTCGCTTGCGTGTCCCGTGTGCCAACCCCTAGGTGTCCGGCGTTGGCAGCCACCGGAACGGCGACTGCCGCGTGCACTTTCTGGCTTCCGAAAAGTTTCAGCCCCAGCAAGACACCGCCGAGCACGAGCAGGGCGAACAGGGTAATTTGGCTCAAATTGCGAAAGCGTGACATGACGTTTCTCCTTGTCGTTTTTTGTGGGTAAGCGGCAGTTTCAGCAGTTAAGTTTTACCGCCGAGCAGGTTGCGTAACTCTTCCAGGTTCTCTTTCAAGACGAAGGCGTTTGCGCCAGCCGCCTGCGCTGCGGTGCGCGTTCCGGCATCGCCGTAATCGGTAACAATGCAAATTTGCGCGTTTGGATAAACGGCTCTGATTTGTCTGCTAGCGGTGAACCCATCCACGCGCGGCATTTGAATGTCCATCAAAACCCAGTCGGGAAGATTCGCCTGATACGCCGCGAAGGCTTCGTCGCCGTCTTCACACTCGATGATGATTGCGGCGAATTCACGCACCGTTTCGCGGATCAGCGCGCGCATCAATGGGTTGTCTTCCACAATCAGGATTGTCATTTCGTGGTTCAGTGTTCCGGGTAATATGGACGGTAAGAGAATGGCGCTGCCCGGCGGCTTTGGGTATCCGTTGAATTACGGTATTTGCTCCGTAGAAATACGGATGCGGGAAGGAATGAAGGATGATGAACGAAACAGGGAAAATCCCTTGTCGCTCATAATTGCTCAGCCCAACGGGGCTTTATAAAGCAGCCCAGGGCAACGCCCTGGGGGCGAGCCGTCACATCAAGCGAGCCCCAACGGGGCGGAATAATTATTGCGCTCCGTTGGGGCTCAGCCAATATCCCCGTGGCCACCCGGCGCGTTGCACCGGGCTAACCTATCGCGCCCCGTTGGGGCTCAGCCATTACTTGCTGCCCTCATCTCTCATCCTCTCTATGTTTTCCGTGACAAACTTCACCAAGGCATGACGGCCTTTGAGGTTGAATTTTTCGCTGATGTTCAAGCGATGTTGTTCGACGGTGCGCACTCCCATGAAAAGTTCGGCGGCGATTTCTTTGCTGGTTTTGAACTGGGCAATCAGCTTCAAAACTTTGCGTTCGGTGGGTGTCAACTGGTCGAGTAGAGATGGCGGAGCGGGATTTTCTTGTGCGTGGCGTAACCGTTTAAGCAGCAGACTGGTGAGTTGCGGGCTGATAAATTCCTGACCCTTGACGACGGCGTTGATGCAATCAATCACTTCTTCGGCGGCGCTGTCTTTAACCAGAAAGCCTTTTACGCCCAGATCAAGCGCGGCGTTCAAAAACTGTTCGTCCTTGTGCATCGTCAAGAAGACAAACTGCAAGTTACTGCCCTTTTCGCGCAGGGCGGTCAGCACCTGAAAGCCGTCCGCCTTGGGCATGTCAATGTCCAACAAGGCGACGTCGGCGGGCGAAGCCAGCAGGCGGTCAATCGCTTCCGCGCCGTCTTTGGCTTCGCCGATGACTGCCATTTGCGGTGCGGTTTCAATCAGTTGGCGCAAACCGCTGCGAAAGATCGGATGATCGTCAGCGATGAAGATTTTGATGTTGTCAGTGTTCATCTTTTTCCTAACGCGAAGGTTCCTCGCGCAATGGGATTATCACCGTCACAGTGGTTCCTTTGCCCGCTTCGGATTCAATCGAATGCATGCCGCCGAGCATGCGCACGCGCTCGGCCAAACCAATCAAACCAAAACCGCTGGACTGACTTTCAGAAACCGCAACAAAGCCGCGTCCGTTGTCCTGGATACGAGCGGTGACCTGCGTTTCGGTTTGGACGATGCTGATTTCGACGCTGGTCGCCTGCGCGTGCTTGATGATGTTGTTCAGGCATTCCTGAATCACGCGATAAAACAGAACTTCGTCGTCCTTGGAAAAGACTTCGTCAAACAAGGCCACGCGCGCATTGATTTCCAAACCGGTCGCTTCGTGAATTTTCTCGATCATAGCGTTGAGCGATTCGCGCAGCCCCAACCGTTCCAGATGATACGGGCGCAGGTTATAGGCGATGCCGCGCACTTCTTCCAGGGCTTGTCCCGTGGCGTTTGAAATTTCATCAAGCTGCGCGGCCACCTTTTCACCATCGTGCGCGACGCGTTTGCCGATGCTGGTGCGATTTTTGATGACCAGCAGGCTTTGACCCAGGCCGTCGTGCAATTCGGCGGCGATGCGTTTGCGTTCGGCTTCCTGCGAAGTAATGAGCTGGCGCGAAAATGCCGTTTTGGCTTCGGCGATCTTTCGCAGTTGTGAAAGCCGGGCATGAGCAATCAGCCAGGTCGTTCCCGCCAACGCCGAAACTGCCAGCAAGAGAAACCACCACGTTTGATAAAAGTAAGGACGCACAACGACCTTGAGGCTTGCGCCTTCATTGTTCCAAATGCCATTGGCATTGGCGGCGATGACGCGAAAGGTATAACTGCCAGCGGGCAAATACGAATAATTCGCTGTGCGCTGCGTGCCCGCTTCCGTCCAGTTATTTTCCAGTCCTTCCAGTCTGTATTTGAATTTGATCTGTGCCGATTTCAGCAGGCTCAGCGCCGTGTAACTGATTTCAAGCTGTGATTGTTGGGGACTCAGTTCGATGGTGGATTGAAAGAGTTGCGGTTCAATCGGCTTCCGATCAACCGAAACAGTCTCAATGACGACTGGCGGCGGCAGAGGATTCAAAGCTTCGGCTTCGGGGTCAATGATGGCGACGCCGCCCATTGTCGGAAACCAGAACTTGCCATCTGTGGCTTTGAGTGCAGCGGGCAACCTGCCGCCGTTGCATTCGGCGTTGAGCATGCCGTCTTTTTCGTCGTAAGAAACACTGTTCAGTTTGGGAATTTTTCCATCCGCAAACTCGTTGAGTTCCTGTTTGCTGACGCGATGGATGCCGCGATTGCTGGACATCCAGAAGTTGCCGCGTTTGTCTTCGAGAATGGCAAAAACGCCGTTATTGAAAAGCCCATGTTCAACGCGATAGTTGAAAAACCTGCCGCCCTTGTACCGCACCAGCCCATCGCCATATGTGCCAAACCACAACACGCCGTCAGCGTCTTCGTAAATCGCGCGGACAAACCCTTTCGGACTGTCGGCTTCGGCGCTGTGACTGATAAATCTGCCGTCTTTGAATTGCGCCACTCCCTCAAACGTGCCCGCCCACAGAGCTCCGCTGCGGTCGAAGTGAACGGTGATCACGGTATCGCTCGGCAAACCGTCGTTGGTGGTGTAATGCGCAATTTCCTTGTCGTCTTTGTATTTGAATAATCCTTCGCCGGTCGCGATCCAGAGGTTTCCTGCCGGGTCGGAGGCAAAGTCTGTCACTCCGTTTGGCAGATCGTTTTTCCCAATTCGTTTCACGGAGGGAGACGCTTCAAAGCGCCCAAATCCCCCGCTGCCTTGAAAGCCGAACCAAACTCGCGCCTGGTCGTCTTCCCACAAGCCCCGCATATAAAGCGGAATTCCCGTCGCGTAGTTCAATCTCAAATCCGTAACTTTCCCGTCCGCGTAACGATTCACGCCCAGCGCTGTGCCAATGAAAATATCTCCGCTGGTGGTTTGGAGCAGCGGATAGATTTCATTGCTGTTCAGCCCGTCTTTGACGGAGAGCGTCGTGATCAGTTTCCGCCGCAATCGCCGCAACCCCGTTGAAGTCGCCAACCAAAAATTGCCTTCGCGGTCCACAAGGCTGGCGCCCGCGCCGACAGCTTCGTTCAGTGGATACGACGTGAATTGATTGTCTTTGAAGCGCACTAGCTGGCTCGGCTTGGGCACGTTAAGACCTGAAAGCAGGAGCCAGAGGCTGCCGTCAGCATCTTCCATCATTTGATTCGGAAAGAGTTCGTTTAAGGCCGGGATGTCCTTTTTCGTAAAGACCGAAACCTTGCCATCCTGCAAGCGCCAGAGTTCGGAAGCAGAAAATCTTCTTCTCACCCACAATGCACCGCGGTTGTCTTCGTAAGGAGCAAGGCTGTAATTTGCTCCAAATTCCTCCGGCCCTATTTTGAGCGGATAGGTTGTTGCTCGTCCGTCTTGATGCCGCGTGGTGTGGTTTCGTTCAATCACCCATTTGGCACCGGATTTCCCCCAATAAATTTGCTTGACGTTCGGTTCTTTTTGGTTGGCAGTCCGCCCAAACCGCTCGCCTTGCAGCGCGTAATCTCCTTTGGCTGTTTCAAAGACGGCGTTCCCTTTGGCATCACGCACAAT
>CAZXHW010000447.1:0-6881 GCA_964639915.1 uncultured Heliomicrobium sp. | reverse complement strand
GCGGGTCTTGGATCAATGCCAGCAATGCTGCTTCATCGAGCGCGGCAAATTCAGCGTCAACTGCGTCCGGCGGTGGAGGCGGCAAGGGAGCTTCCGCAATTTCCGGGAAGTCTGCAAAATCCGCAGGCAGCGCTTCTGGTGCCAGTGGCGCCAACGGCGCAGGTTGAGCCGTTGCAGGTGTCACTACTTTGGTTTCTTTCTTTTGCTGCTTGGCTTTTTGTTGCCCGAGCGGCACGGCGATCACCGGCGACATCAGACTGCAAGCAGCCACCAGCAACGCAGCCATTCCGATCGCATAAGCCACTGCCGGTTTTGACACGGCAGTCGTTGCGTTGCGTTCACGATTGAGAATCATTTCTACCCTCCTTGAGATGACGTGTTTTCCAAATAGAATTCCAGCGGCGGCAGCCAGCGGACGGCTGTCGCCAAGTATTTCCACAAGCCGAGTCAGGCAGCTTGCGTAACGGCGAGGCTCGCACATTTTCACAGCCCAATCGTCACAGGCCAGTTCGCGTTCGATCATCAATTGATCGCCAATGAACCAGACTGCCGGATGGAAAAACAGGAAAGCCTGTGCAAAGCGTTGCAGGAGATTGGTCAAGTAGTCCCAGCGTCGAATATGCGCCAATTCGTGCGCAGCGATGCTGTCAAATTCAGAATCCGAAAGATTGTCAGCCAAATGCGGCGGCATAACGATGACGGGTTTCAATGCGCCAACCGTCATCGGAACCTTTACCTGTGTCGAAGTGAAGAGCAAAACAAACCGGCGAACGCCAAAGTGAGCGGTCAACTGTTCAACACGTTTTTGCCGGAACTCTTCGGCAGGTTGCATTGTCCGGCGCATGTTGAGCAACACGTGATAACTGTGTGCCAATCGGCCAAGCATCAAAGCAGAAATCAGCAACCAGACGATTATCAGTGCCAGCGGCAATCGGCTGTCGAAAAACCAATCCGAAGCTCGTTGCCAAAAACTCATCCCAGCATTTTGTTTTACGCTCGGCGGTCGTTTGATGATGGGCGCTTGTGTGCCTGCAATGCGACTGACGCTGGCCGATTCCCTCAACGTGACAGTCTTACGCGCTTCTTCCAAAACGACAGCTTGTTCAACATCTGCGAACGCGCGTGCCGGAGTTTGTTTCTTAGCCAAACTGGGCAAGGGCTGTTCGTTGACTTGCTCCACACTGTTTTGCGGATACGTAACTGGCGGAATCGCCGATGACATCAAATTGTTGGCCACCGGTCGTTGTAATTGCGCTTGCTGTGACGATTGCGGCGTCACGTTTTTACTGGTGGCAATGGCGATGAAAGGAAGCGCAGAAATAATCAGCAAACTTGCCAGCCAGACTGCATGCCTAGTCGTGGCGCTGGCTTGTTTGAAAACGCGCAGCAGCAACCAGACCAGACCGGCAATCAACATCCCTTGCCATAATGTTCTGAGCAATGCTTGAAGCAGCAACTGCGCCAACGGGTCTAGGTTATCGAACAGCAAATTCAACGCGCTCATTTAGTCCTCCGGAGGGTTAGGCGGAATGCGTAGCGATTGGGTAAACGCTTCGCGAGCTTATTCTGTCTCTTCGATCATTTGCTTGAGCCGTTTTACTTCTTTTGGGCCGACGTCTTCATGATCCAGCAGATTGACTACCAGCAGTTCCGGCGAATTGTTGAAGAACCGTTTTAGCAAATACCCAATGACGGTTTTTTGCGCTTGTTGCCGGTCAATCAACGGTTTGTAAATGAAAGCCCGTCCCTCCTTCTCGTGCGAGACGTAACCTTTCTGTTCCAGAATGCGCATCATGGTCAGAACTGAACTATAGGCCAAACGCTCTTCGGGTAAAGATTCGACGATTTCCGAAACCGTCGCCTCCCCCTTGTCCCAGAGCACATCCATCAGCTCCAGCTCGACTTCTGTCAGCGTTGGCGATTTTCTGCGAGCCATCGGCTCACCTCCCCTTGGTATATTGATGCCTTAGATTTTGACTTTATTGAACTACTAAAGAATTCGTTTGCAGGGTAAGCCGGACTCAGCAAGCTGTCAATTAAGAAATTAGTTGTTGGCCGAAAAAGTCATAGAAAAAATTTGACCTGCGTGAAGCAAAGTCTGAAATTTTGGAAACGATCTGGCTTTCTTGGACGCCGAAGAGCGAGAAGCTACAATGCGCCGCCGTCATTCAGCGGCACATTGGGTCAGTACCGCGCGCGGTAGCAAGCGGGTGATTCTTATCAAATTACATATACAAACCAGACTACAAATTATGAAGCTCAACGACAACACAACGAAAACTATCTTTGATCTGTTCAAGCTCGATGGCCGCCGCGCTTTGGTCACCGGCGGAGCCAAAGGGCTTGGTCGCGTGATGTCCGAAGCGCTGGCCGAAGCCGGAGCCGATGTCGCCATCGCCAGCCGCACGCTCAGCGATTGCCAGGCCGCCGCATGGGAAATTGCCGCTGCCACTGGCCGACGCACTGCGGCCTTCCAAGCCGATATGACCATCGCTGCTGACATCCAGCGGCTGAAGGCGGAAATTGAATCGGGTTTTGGCACAGTGGACATTCTGGTCAACAACGCCGGAATCAACATTCGCGGAGCGATCCAGGATTTAACCGAAGCCAATTGGGATGCGGTGATGGATGCCAACGTCAAAGGGCCGTTTCTTTGCACACAAGCCTTTGGCCCGGCAATGGCCGAACGCGGTTGGGGACGCGTCATTAACTTGGGTTCAATCATGTCTGTGATTTCGCTGCCTGGCCGTTCGCCGTACGCTTCGTCCAAAGCGGCGATTCTGGGAATGACAAAAACCTTGGCGCTGGAATGGGCGAACAAAGGCGTGACGGTCAACGCCATCTGCCCCGGCCCGTTCGCTACGGAAATGAATCGGCAACTGCTGAACGATCCGGCGAAATACCAGGACTTCGTTTCGCGCATCCCGGCTGGCCGCTGGGGCGAACTTCACGAAATCGCCGGAGCCGTCGTCTTCCTGGCTTCGGATGCGGCGGGGTACGTCACGGGCAGTTCGCTGTTTGTGGATGGTGGCTGGACGGCTCAATAAATTTGGACGAACTGGTCTTTGTTTGACGCCCTACTCTCGTTTTGAGAGACTCGGTTCGGTGGGAGGAAAGCTGCTTTGCACGTTATCAGCAAAAAAAAGCTCCGCGGGTTTTGGGAGCAATACCCAGATTCCCAAATTCCACTCGATAGCTGGTACCGAATCGCCAAAAAGGCAATATGGCAATCGATCGCAGAAACAAAAACGGTCTTTCCACACGCAGATGCAGCTTACGACTGCACAGTTTTCAACATCGGGGGCAACAAGTACCGTTTGATCGTTGAGATCAAATACGACAGGCAGGTGATTTATGTTAAACACGTCCTCACGCACAAAGACTACGACAAAGGCGCGTGGAAAAAAGGCTGCGGCGGTTAAGTTCGACTCGGCGAAGTATCGAAGATTAGTATCAAAAGCGATGCCCGTTGTTATTGAAACCGAAGCTGAAAATGAACGCCTGCTCGCGATTGTCGAATCCATGATGCGTCGCGATCTTTCGCCGGAAGAAACGAAGCTCTTCGACTTACTGGTTAAGCTGATCGAAGACTTTGAAGAGCGTCATTATCCAATGGGGCAAAGCTCGCCCACTGAAACGCTGCAATTTCTGATTGAACAAAGAGGCCTGCGCCAACGCGACATTGTTCACCTCTTCGGTTCCAGTGGTGTCGCTTCTGAGGTTATCAATGGTAAACGCGCGATCAGCAAAAAGTTGGCTAAGTCATTGGGAGATTTCTTCCATGTCTCACCTGACTTATTCATCTGAATCTTGTGCTGCAAGAAGTCTAGAAAGGGGATATGAGTCAAGAGCCATTAATTGGAGTATATGCAAGGATTGAAGACGCAGGCGTGCTAGCTGATGCTGGTCGCTATGAAGGGGCCTTGCTGATGTTGTTAATCGCTGTGGCAGCAACTTCCAGAAAACGTTACCCATTAGGAACTAAATCTCAAACTAACCCAGGAAAAGACATGGGTGATGGAGAGGCATTCAAAACGTTCCTCCGCGACGAAATGTGGAGGCTTGTTAGAGAACACGATGACACCGTTCAGTTTCGAGGCCAGAAAATTCCGATAGAAGACTTTCTTTATAAATTCCTTCGATGTGAGTTAGTACATGAGGGGAAACTGCCTATTGACTTGCATCCAATGCGTGAACAAGACGTTATCACTATAGACTTCGATGATGGAACAGGAATCAGTTTTACGCCATTATTCCTGACTAGGTTGAATGACGTTATTTGGAGGGCTTCTGAGAATTCCTATACCGCTATCAAGCCCGAAATAGAGGCCGTCATAGAACGCCAGTCAAGTCATTCATTGAAATAAGAGAAGAAACGAGATTGCGCTAATGCTTATCGTAATGAAATCTGATGCGACTGAAGCCGACATTCGGCGCGTCGTAGAAACAATCGAATCTCTGGGCTTCAAGGCGCATCCGATGCCGGGAGCGAATCGCACGGCGATTGGACTGACGGGTAATCAAGGCTCTGTGCCGACCGATCCGTTTGTTGATTTGCCCGGCGTCGCCGAGTGTGTGCGCGTCACCAAACCGTACAAGCTGGTTGGGCGCGATCTGAAGCACGACAAGTCCGTTATAAAAATTGGCGAAGCCGAAATCGGCGGCAACGAACCTGCGATCATTGCCGGAGTTTGCGCCGTCGAATCACGCGAACAGACTCGGCTGACCGCGCAAGTTGTCGCCGAAATGGGCTGTAAATGGTTTCGCGGCGGAGCGTTCAAGCCGCGCACTTCGCCATATGCATTTCAGGGCTTGGCGGAAGAAGGCTTGCAAATTCTGGCGGACGTGCGCGACGAATTCGGGCTGCGCATCGTCACTGAAGCTGTGGATGAACCCGCGCTGGATTTATGCGAACGGTACGCCGACGTAATCCAGATCGGCACACGGAACATGCAAAATTTCAGCTTGTTGAAACGCGCCGGACAGGCTCGCAAACCCATTTTGCTGAAACGCGGAATGTCTTCGACGCTGGAAGAGTTTCTGCTGGCGGGCGAGTACATCATGGCCGAAGGCAACTATCAGGTGATTTTATGTGAACGTGGCGTGCGGACGTTCGGCAGCCATTCACGCTTTACGCCGGATCTCTCTGTAATTCCGGCGGTGCAGCGTTTGTCGCATTTGCCGATCATCTTCGATCCCAGCCACAGCACCGGCAATCGAGAAACCGTGATCCCAATGTCTCGCGCAGCAATTGCCGTTGGTGCGGATGGTATTCTGGTGGACATTCATCCTTATCCGGAACGCGCTTTGTGCGACGGCCCTCAGGCGCTGTTATTTGATATGTTTCGGGAAATGGTCGGGGAATTGAGAGCGATTGCCGCCATCGTCAAACATCGTGTCTAAAATTCTGCCTCTGGACGGGAACATGAAAACGGTTCTTTGCTTAGTCTTGATGTTTTTGGTGGTCAGTTGCAGTCATAAACCACAGGCCGTGACTCAATCCAAAACTCAGCCTGAACTCACAGCGAAAGTCCAAACTCCCTCGCCCGAACCGGCGACGCTACGGGCTTCGTCAACCCCAGGCGCCACAGATGACGATTCCGGCATTCCTTCAGACATGCAGCAGAAGGATGAAGCGGAAACCCGATTTGGCAAAATGATCGTCGCCGCCAAGGAAAACGATTACCACCACAAACTGTATTTCAACGGCAAAGAAATTTCCGACTACGAGGGGCCAATCCGGCTGTATGAAGTGTTCAATGGCGATGACAGGGATTACGTTGTTGGGGCAAATGATTCCGGAGGAATTGCCTGCCCGTTGAATCCATTCCTCATCGAAGTTTACAGCCGCGAGAAAACCGAACTCTTTCAAGAGTTCGACGATTGCCGAGGCGATTTCACGCCCAGGTTCATTGACGGCAAAGTGGTGTTGGAAATTCCGCCGTATTTTCCGCACCCGGATTTGATTCCCGAAAAGGAATTGAAGAAAGCCATGAAAACGATGGATGTGTATACCTGGCAAAAAGGGAAGCTGTTGAAAAAGGAAACCAAGCCCATCAAACGTTGAACCGGCACTTTATTCAATCGTGAAATTGACTCGCCGGTAAGCAGTCGTCTTTGCCAAACGATCAATCACCATCAATCGCAACTCGTATTGCCCGGGAGCAAAACTTTTCAGCGAAAACCGCGCACCGTAGGGAACTCGCTGTAAATCCAGATCGGGTGCGATTTGCAGCTTGGTCAACGGCGAAGCGTACACCAACTTGCTGCCGCTGAAGAGCTGCGTTTGGCTGACCAAATCCACGGCGTTTCGCTCAATTTTGCCGTTGTACACGAAAAACAGAAAATCCATGTCGCTGCCGGCTTTGAACCGCCGCGACGCGGATGATGGCTGGGGCGAATAGCTTCCAGGTTGACTGGCAGGTGAATTGGCAGATTGGCTTTGCTCAGAAGCGTTTGCCAAACCTTGAAAAGCTTCTTGGCCGCCTTCGGATAACAAAATACCGCTCAGCATCAACTGTTTGTTTTTGACATCGGGAACTTCAATCCAATTCATGGCGCTGCCCAATCGTCCGGAGCCTTCTTCGCGGATGGCGACGCGTGCTTGATAAAAACCCGGTTGCAATCCGGCCATGCGGCGATAGTTGAATCCGTGCTTGATGATTTGATTCAGATTCTCAGGCTTAACATTCAGGTTGATGCGCTCGTTGAAACTGGTCGCGACTTTGCCGCGTTCGTCAAATAGAACGCCTTTAATATCAATGATGGATTGCTGGCGGCCTTTGGCCTGTTCAAAGCTGAGGTTCGCAGCGTCAATGTGAATGTTGATGGTTGCACCTGAAAGCGCTGGCACGTCCATAAAATCCACAGCCATTTCAACG
>CAZXHW010000446.1:0-6883 GCA_964639915.1 uncultured Heliomicrobium sp. | reverse complement strand
ATTGCTGAAAGTGAGGCCTTTGCGTGGCGCGATCCTATTGCTGGGCTTGATGGCGCTGACCAAAGCCACCTGGAATTACGAAGCCAAAGAGCTTTACAGCGCCGAATGGAACGCCAACGGGGCGTTGCGCTTCATCGCCAAAGTTGAAAAGCTGCCGTGGAATTCTGGCTTCATCGTTGGCCAGCGCTCACCGCTGATTCATTACTTCTCTGCCATTGGCGTTCAACCTTATTGGCTGACGATTTCGCCCGGTTCAGGTTGGCCTGACGGCAAACTAGACAAAGCCATTGACGATTTCTTTTACGCTGGCCGGGAAGTGTACGTGGATTTCGATCCCGAAATCTGGCAAACCGGCGTGCGTGAAAACAGCCGCGAAGCTGCCGGGCTGGAAATGATTCGCACTCATTACCGACTAGAGCACATCAGCGATCAGTTTTACCGGATTGTCAGAAAGGATCGCTGAATCATTGACGAATCGTTGTTTACTGCTTCAACATCCAGATATGAAACTAATGGCAATGGACACACCGCCGGAAATTGAGCAAATGCTGATCGAAGGGTATCGGAAGATGCCCGCGTGGAGAAAGCTTCAGCAAGTCGGCGAGTTGAATGACTTGGTTCGACAACTGGCGCTGAATGACATTCGCCGCCGCCATCCACAGGCAGACGAGCGCGAATTGAAACTGCGGCTGGCTTCGCGCTGGATCGAGCCGGAATTGATGCTGAAAGCCTTTGGTTGGGACGTGGAAAAGGAAGGTTATTGAGAGTTTGACGAATAACGTTCAGCCACAGTAGATTCCGCTCGCTTCTGTTGATTTCCTGATTTACGCAACAAAACCCATCAAAATTTCCCGGAGGTGTAGCCGTGTTTATCCGTCGTTCCTTCTGTTCTATGCGCACGTTACTACTACTGGCAGTCGCAGTCACATTTGCCATTGCTTCGACTTTGGTATCTGCCAGCAACGATCCTGCCAAATCAACTGCCGCCAACGGCACAGTGGATTCAAAAACTTTCGAGCGGTTGGAGTGGCGAAGCATTGGCCCGGCGATTTTCGACGGCCGTGTGTCTGATGTCGAAGGCGTGCCTGGTAACCCGAACATTGTCTTTGTCGGCGCGGCGGATGGCGGCGTTTGGAAGACGATCAATGGCGGTGTGACATGGAAGCCAATCTTTGAAAAGCAAAACACGCTGTCCATCGGCGACATCGCTTTGGAGCCGAATAACCCGGACGTGATCTGGGTCGGCACCGGCGAAGGCAATGCGCGCAACAGCGTTTCGTTTGGCGATGGAGTTTATAAATCCACCGATGGCGGCAAAACCTGGCAACACATGGGATTGAAAGACACGATGTACATCACGCGCATCGTCATACATCCGACCAATCCGAACATCGTGTTTGTCGGCGCGCTTGGACACAACTTTGGCCCAAACGAAGAGCGCGGCGTATTTATGACGACCGATGGCGGCAAAAGCTGGACGAAGACTTTGTTTGTTGATGCCGAACACGGCATTTCGGACCTGGAGATTGATCCGCAAAATCCGAACATTCTTTACGCAGGAGTTTGGCGCTTTGAACGCAAGCCTTGGACATTTACCAGCGGCGGTGAAAAAGGCGGCGTGTTCCGTTCGATTGACGGAGGAAAAACCTGGGCAAAGCTGACCAATGGATTGCCGAAATTGATCGGACGCATTGGCGTTCGCTGCGCGCCGAATAATCCCAATGTCGTGTATGTCATTGCCGAAACCAAAGAAGGCGCGATGTTCCGCTCTGACGACAAAGGCGACACGTTCCGCAATGTTTACCGCCAATCCAACATCGTTGGGCGAGGCTTTTATTACACCGACGTGCGCGTTGATCCGCAGAATGAGAATCGAGTTTATTCCATTGCCTCGCCGCTGTTTGTTTCGATTGACGGAGGCCGGACGCACAGAACCATTGCTCCGCAAATTCACATTGATTACCACGCCATGTGGATTGATCCCTTGAACCCGAAACGAATGTGGGTTGGCAACGACGGCGGCGTCGCCGTTTCAACCGATCAAGGGGAATCGTGGGAATACGTCAACAACCTGCCACTGGCTCAGCCGTATCACGTATACGCCGACAACCGGCAACCGTTTTACAACGTGATGGGTGGAATGCAGGACAACGGCAGTTGGACTGGCCCTTCGCGCACTCGCGAACCGGCAGGAATTTTGAACGACGATTGGCGAATGACCGCTTTTGGCGACGGATTCAAAGTCATCAATCACCCTGACGATCCTGAAATTTATCTTTCACTGTCACAGGGCGGCAACATCACAGTCACGGACATGCGAAACCGCGAACAGCAATCTTTGCGAGCTTATGCAGGCGGAGGACGGGGCGCGGCAGAAAATCAGAAGTACCGGTTCAACTGGAACACGCCGTTGGTCTTTTCGCCGCACAACAAAACGACGATTTATATGGGCAGCAATGTGCTGTTCAAATCCACAGATTTCGGCAAAACCTGGGAAAAGATCAGCGGAGATTTGACAACCAACGATCCCGCGAAACTGAAAGATGCTGGCGGGCCGGTTTCCAACGAAAACTCCACCGCGGAATATCACTGCACAATCATCAGCGTGAACGAATCATCGGCCAAAGCCGGAATCATCTGGGCGGGGACCGATGACGGCAATTTGCAGGTGACAATGGATGGCGGCAAAAACTGGTCGAATGTGACAAAGAACGTTCCTGGCCTGGGCACGAATTCGCCGGTGTCGCACGTGGAACCATCGGTGACCGGAGCCGATGTGGCGTACGTTTCGTTTGATCGGCACATGCTCGACGATTACAAACCGTACGTCTTCAAAACCACAGACGGCGGCAAAAGCTTCACGAACATTACGGGCAATCTGCCGCTGCAAGCCTACGTTCATGCGCTAAAAGAAGACCCAAAAAACACTGGCTTGCTGTACGCGGGAACCGAGCTGGGATTGTTTGGGACATACGATGGCGGCAAGACTTGGATCGAACTTGGCTTAAAAAATCTGCCACGTGTTGCCGTTCACGATATCTTTGTGCATCCGCGTGAAAACGATTTGATCCTGGCGACGCACGGTCGCGGATTCTGGATTCTGGATGATGCCACGGCGATTCAGCAGATGAATGCGGATATTGCCGGCAAAGATACGACACTTTTTGACGTTCGTCCGGCAGTTCGTTTCACCACGCGCTTCACCCGGTACGGTATCGGCGACAAACCCTTCGCCGGACCGAACCCTCCCAGCGGAGCGATCATCACTTATTTCCTCAAAGACAAGTTAGATGCAAAGACAACGGCGAAGGTTCAGATTGTGGATTCCACGGGGAAAGTCATTCGTGAAGTCGCCAACATCCCGAAAGAAAAAGGCTTCAATCGCGCCTCGTGGGATTTAGCAATCGAAGGCGCAACGCAGCGTCGGCAATTGACGCCGGAACAGTTGGAACAGCTTGGCGGCGGATTCGGATTTCGTCCGCGCGGCCCACAAGTTCTGCCCGGCACGTACACCGTCAAACTGGTCATCGGCGACAAATCCCAGGAAAAGAAAGTGCAGGTTGGCATTGATCCAACGGTCAAGGTGACTGCGGCGGAGTTGCAGGAACAATACGATCTATCAGTAAAGCTGCAGGAAATGATGTCGAAAGTGAACGTGACGTTGCGAACTCTCGACAACGTGAAAGATCAACTGCAACAGATTGAACGCACAGTGAAAGCACAAATGCCTGACGCGCCCAAGGAACTCACCACCGCCATTGCCGATTCGATCAAGCAAATTGACGGCGAAATCAACAAGCTGGCCAGTCGCGCTGGCGGAGATTCCGAAGGCGGGTTGCAAGGCGGCAGACAGCTCATCAGCGATAAGCTGTCTTCGTTGTTTGGCACAATCCAGGGAGTCAATGCCGCGCCCACCAAAGCGCAAAAAGAGTTTTTTGATGAAATTCAGCCTGAATTTCAAACTGGAATCGCCAACGCTGAAAAATTCATCCGCGAGCAATTGCCGAAGGTGAATGACCCGCTGAAAAAGCACAACGCTCCAACAGTAATTTTGAGCAAGATGAATTGAACATTACTGCTGATGAGGGGGCGTTGCGGTTTCGCCCCGTCATCAGTTCATTCACTACTATGGAAAAACGGATTGCCCTAGTAGATCCAGGTGCTATAATCTGCCCGCCAAACAGCTCATCAGCCAAGAGCATAAGTGGTTCAACCACATCGAAAACACGGGTTCTTTCTCAAAGAACATATTTACTGTCTTTCTTCCCTGACAGTCATGTAATAACCCCCGCTTGCGTATGACCGCCGGTTTCATTCGACGATGGCTGAAAATGTTTTCCCCGCCATAGCCACTGCCAATCCTTCTTGACGGAACGCGAGCGCCCAACCGTCCAGCCTAAGGAGAAAAACCATGAGACCGCTACGGTACACCTTGTTCGTTGTCATTACTCTTATTCTGTTATGCGTCTTAATGCTGCCATTTCGATTTGAGCGGCAGAGCGCCAGTGCTCAAACGCAGGAATCAACAATCAGTTTCCCGCCTGACCTTACCCCGTACACAAGGCCAGCCATTCCAGAAGATAAAAACCCCGTAGTCACATCAACGCCTACGCCAACCCCGCGACCGCCAGGCATTCGCCGTGACCAGTTGCGTCGAATGGAATCCTCTGCTGCGGCGTTATGCATTTCTACTGCGCCGCTTTTTGTCCGCGACGTGGTGGTAAGCAATACCGATGCAACGCTTAACGCCAACGACACCTTTGGCGACACGGAGCCGACCATTGCTGTAAATCCGCTCAATCCGAATGAAATCGTGATTACAGCCTTTTCCGGAGGCTGGGGAGCAAATTCACCTCTGTGGCATTCCACGGATGCAGGCGCAACCTGGACCAAACAATTCACAATCCCCTCTCCGCCGGGCATCGCCGCCGCAGGCTGTCCTTGTGATCAGGTCGTTGATTACGGGCGAGGCAATCGTCTTTCGATCACGTTTTTGATTGGCGGCACGGGCACTCTCAATGTTTTCGCGGGAACAACGACAAACCCGGCCAATGCGCTCTCGTGGGGTTGGCTGTTGATGGGCGGAATCACGCAAAGGGCGAATTTGACAGGTGTCGGCAATACGGATCAGCCTTGGCTGCAAGTCACGCGCAATAACTTAATGGCTGATGAAGATGACATGTATGTGGGGTATGACGATTTCAGCGGCGGCCCGGACATGCAGGTTTCTGTCGCGCGGAATTCGAATCCTCCAAACTTCACTCCTGACAACCAATCTGGAACTTCGACCGGTTCGATCAATCCTGGTCATCGCTTGGCGGTTGATCCGCGCAATGGGACTGTCTACAGCCTGTTTCAACGCTTTAACGCCGCCGGAGCTGGCGGATCGAAGAACATCAACTTTATGCTCAATCGTTCGACGGATGGCGGCAATACATGGACGCTAAACGGAATGGCTGGAGGAATCGCCGTTGCGACAGCAGACAGCACGCAACCAACGGCAAAATTCGGCACGGTCAACGCGCTGCTTGGCGGAGTGGATCACGCCGGAGTAGATCCAACCAACGGAGATGTGTATTACGTTTATGGTAATCGTGATTCAGGAACCGGAAACAATAGGATAAGCATTCGCAGATTGACAGATAACGGATCAGGAGGACTGAACATTGGCGCGGAGAATTTTGTCACTGGTCAGGTGCAGGCGGCGCTTCCTTCCGTGGCTGTAACAACCAATGGCACTGTGGGAGTGCTTTACACGACCTTCGATGGCACGGGAATGAGTGGTTTCCCGGTTTTCACGGCGCATCTGGCGCTGAGCACAGATCAAGGAGCGACGTTTACGGACCGCGTTCTTTCCACCTTTTTGTCGGTGGCGACGGACAATGGCAATTCGCGTCAGCGTGTGCTGGGCGATTACCAGCAAGTGAAAGCCGTCGGCAATACCTTTTTCGGCGTTTTCACCGGCAACGGGGTTCCTTTCGGTCGCCCTATTGCCAATCACGATCCGATCTTTTTCCGTGTGACGCTTGATGCGGATATTCAATCGCCTGCCAGTCTGAGTTTCAGCGATACTTGTGTGGGAACCAGCAGCACTCAAAACCTGATGGTCACCAACAACGGCGGAGCCGATTTGACGATTACTTCCATCAACCCCGGCAATCCGCAATTTTCCGTTGTCGCACCGGTAGGAGGTTTTCCAAAAACAATTTCCTGCGGTGCGTCTTTTAACTTCCAGGTAAATTTCACACCTACCAGTACAGGGCTTAAATCCACCAACCTGACCATCGCCAGTAACGATCCCAATATGGCATCCCAGATGGTCGCAGTTTCCGGCACGGCCAAACAGCTTCAGTCCATCACCTGCCCGGCAGACGTAATTGCCATAACACCCAATCCGGGAAATACCAGCGTCGTCGTCAATTATCCTCCGCCTGTGATTGTGGACGCGGCCTGCGCAACCAACGTCGTGTTTTCCAAAGCTTCCGGCACAAGTTTTCCGCTGGGCACAACGACGGTGACGATTACCGCCACGGACGCGGCGATGAATTCAGTCAGTTGCAGTTTCAAGGTGACGGTTTTTGATGTCTGTATGCAGGATGACGTGAATGGCGACATTCTGCGATTCAATTCTTTCACCGGGGATTACCAGTTCATACGATGCGGGCCAAGTGGCTTTACCGTGATGGGGAAAGCGAAGGTTACCAGGACAATGTGTCTGGTCACGCTGGAAGACGCGAAACTGACGGCGACGCTTGACCGCTGCATCATTGCGCCCCAAAACCGAGGTAATGTCCGATTCAAACCGAATCCGATTGCTCCGGTCTTCCTGATCAATGACAGCAACATCACCAACAATACGTGTATTTGTCCCTGAGACTTTGCT
>CAZXHW010000445.1:0-6884 GCA_964639915.1 uncultured Heliomicrobium sp. | reverse complement strand
GTGTTGCCCCTGTTTGCAATGTAAGCAAAACAATGCTGGAAGACTCTTGAGGTGAATTACGGCTGGCAACGGCCAATGTTTTTTGATCGGGTGACCAGGCAAATGGACCGCCGAGTTCAGTCAGCCTGCGCTCCGGACCTCCGGTCGTGGGCACTGTAAAAATGCCGCCATCGTTGCCCATACGGTCAAACGCGATGGAACGTCCATCGGGCGACCAGGCGAGCTGGAAGCCGGGATTGGATGCTACGCGCAACGGCGTCCCTTCACCTATCACTTTGACGTAAACCCCACGCTGTGCGTTCTCGCCGCCTTCCCAGATGAAAGCGATTTGATTGCCATCGGGTGAAAAGACGGGGCTGGATTTTTGTCCCGGAACACTTGTAAACGGCACAACCCTTGGAGATGTAGGCGGGCGTCTCAAAAATCCCACCGATAACCCGATGGTCGTGAGCATAAACACTCCGGCCAAGGCCCAGCCTGCCCAACCCAGCCAATTCATTCGGCCCACCCTGGACTTGTTCGTGCTGGGCTCAAGCCGTAGCGTCGGTGCGCTTTGACTTGCTGTCGCATCCGATGTCGCCGCTTGCAAAGCTCCTGAAGAATTGAACACCGACATGGTTAAAGTTTCCAGCGCAAACGTGAGATCGCTGGCCGATTGAAAGCGCCGTTGTACCGGTTTTTCCAAACATCGGTGGATCAGGCGTGCCAAGCCGGGTGCTTGCCCGCTGAGCGGTGCGGGGAGTTCCGGCGCATCCTGTGTGAGGATTGCGCTCATTGTCTCGGCTGCCGAAACGCCGCGAAACGGCCGCTCGCTAGCGAGCATTTCATAGAGGATCACACCGAAGGCGAAGATGTCAGCCCGAAAGTCCACTGCTTCCCCACGTAACTGTTCAGGCGACATGTAGCCAACGGTTCCCATTACCATCCCCGGATTGGTCGCGACGGCGGGTAACACTGGCCCGTTCGCGTTTGCGCCGCTTGATCTGCTTTGCGAGAGTTTGGCTAGGCCAAAATCAAGAATCTTGACGCGACCATCTTGCCCAGCTTGCCCATTGTGGATGATAAACAGGTTTTCCGGCTTTAAGTCTCGATGCACCAGCCCTTGGTCGTGCGCGGCCGCAAGTCCACGCGTGATCTGTAACGCAATGTCCACCGCTTTCGGTAACGGCAACGCCTTGTTTTTTAGACGCTCGCGCAGCGTTTCCCCTTCCAGCAGTTCCGAGACCAGATAAGGCGCGCCTTCGTATGTACCGACATCGTGAATGGTGAGAATGTTCGGGTGGTTGAGCATCCCGACAGCGCGCGCTTCCTGTTCGAAACGGCGTAGCCGATCTGCATCGCGTGCTACGGAGGCTGGCAATAATTTAATGGCGACTTTGCGCCCGATCCGCGTGTCTCTGGCGGCGTAAACTTCGCCCATGCCACCCGCGCCGATAAACGTCAGCAACTGGTAATGGCCAAGCTGCTTGCCGACGAGTGTTCCAGGCACCTCTCTGGTCACCAGCGCCGCCGCATCTTTTAAGGCGGGCGCGCCCATAAAATCTCCGACCAACTCTTCTTCAGCCAGCAAGGACTCAACTTCGCGGCGCAAATTTTCATCGCCTGCGCAAGCCCGCGCCAAGTAACCAGCGCGCGCTTCTGGTGCTAGCTCCGCCGCCTCGCCGTATAGCTGGCCGATCTGTGCAAACCGTTCAGGCGTCATCGCTCCCCCTTCCCGTTAATTCGCGATGAAGCCAGACGCGCGCGAAGTTCCAATCACGGCGCACTGTGCGCACCGAGACTTTTAGGGCTTCGGCTGTTTCCTCTTCGCTCAAGCCTCCGAAATAGCGCAACTCGACCACCTGAGCCTGACGTTCGTTGAGCGCTTGTAGCCGAGTCAGCGCTTCGTCGAGTGCTAACAAATCCGCGCCGCGCTCTGGAGCCAGAATCATTGCTTCATCAAGTTCAACTGGCTGCGCTCCTCCACCGCGCTTTTGGTAATTTCGCGAACGAGCGAAATCCACCAGAATGCGCCGCATAAAGTTTGCCGCGACTGCAAAAAAGTGCGCGCGGTTTTGCCATTGCACCTGGCTTGCATCAATCAAACGCAAATAGGCTTCATTGACCAGCGCCGTGGTCTGTAAGGTGTGCCCCTCACGCTGGCCGCGCAGGTGTCGCGCCGCTACTTTGCGCAGTTCGTCGTAGACGAGCGGCATCAAGGTTTCGAGAGCCGCCTGATCGCCCTGGCCCCAAGCCAAAAGCAAATGCGTGATTTGTTGCGAGCCGGATATTGCCATCTATTGCCACAAAGACGTCGGGTTTCGATTAGAGGTCACAGCTTACCATGGCGCGGTGTAACTCTTGATATTACGCAATGTTGCGGCAGGCTGAAAAATTCTTGTCAGGGCGTGTCCTGTTTTGGTGGCAATTCCCGTCTCATGGGGTGAGCGCGTCAAATTCTGCCGCTCCGGATGAGTAGTCAAAAAACTGGCACGATCCGAATATAAATGGATTGATCTTAAATAGGAGTAACTCAAAAAATGAAAAAGATGATCATGAAAAGCTTTGCTTTGTCGCTGATGGTAATGCTGGGTGTGGCGTCAGTTTTCGCTGATGGCAAAAATTTAAAAGGTTCAATTGGCTTGTCACAACCCGCGCAAGTGAATGACGTGAAGCTCAAACCTGGGACTTATGACGTCAAATTCAACGCTGAAACGAGCGAACTCACCATTTCGAATGGATCCAAAGTGCTTGCGACCGTAAAGGTAAGCGTCCGTAGCGGCGAACCAAAATCAACGCAAACGCAAGCTTACATTTCCAACACCGATAAGGGAGCAATGCTGTCAAAGCTGGTGTTCAAGGGCGATGACAGGGCCATCCTTTTTCAGGATTCTGCGGCGGCTGCAAACTAGCCACCTGCCAAGCTGAACTTGCCCTTTGAAATTCGGGATGGCACTTCGCAGTTGGATAAGCTTCCGTAGAAAGGCTACGAAGTGGCATCCCGAATCTTTTCTCTTTATTCGCGCAAATTGTAATTGCCACTATAACGATAAAACAGACCCTATTAAGGAGTCTGAATCCGGAGGTCTGTTCATGCACGGCCTCTGAACTACCAGGAGAAGGAAACAAAATGAAAAAGCAAATATTACAGATCACCGTCACATTAAGTTTATGCCTGATGCTGGGCATCGCCGCTCAAGCGCAGACGACTCGACAAATGACGGTTACAGTCCCTTTCGCTTTCAATATCGGTAAAACAGCCCTGCCAGCCGGTACGTATGTCGTTTACGGTACAAGCACAAGCACGGGAGACGGGTTTTTGTTGCGCGACGTTGATGGCCACGTGAAAGCCACGTTTAGCGGGCAACAAGTTCAATCGGGGGCGGCGCGGTCGGTTTCACGTCTTGAATTCCGTCGCTACGACGACAAATACTTCCTTGGGCGTGTCTGGGCAGCAGGGAACAACATTGGCCGCGAATTGCAGCAAACGCGGTTTGAGCGTGATGCTGCGCAAGGAGACGCGCGTCACTTGGCCAAAAAAGACGCAAGGCCTGAGATTGTCACTATTACGGCACAGTAAGCGGCGAATCATCGCCAGCAGAATCGAAATAAGTAGAGGGAGCTTCCGAGGAGGCTCCCTCTACTTATTTCGAAGGCTTTGGAGACAGCCTTGGCCACTCAAACGATTGGTGGTAACGCCGTTCTGGGTCATTGTCTTGTTATTACAGTGTCGGAGGGAATTACACTATTGGCGAAATCAGTTCCGATGTATTCTACGTCGGCACTCAAGGCGACTTTACAGAACTTGATCAAGCCAAATCACTTTGTCACGGAATCTGGTTGGGCGAGGCGCTATTGACCTGAGTTTGACTGTTGATAGCAACACCGTTTCGCTTAACTTCAAGTAGTTTCATCACCTCAACTAAGGAGAACAACGATGAACGATTCGATTTACACGCGTCGAAATTTTCTGGGGACAGCAGCCTGGACGTTGACGGCTGGAGCCGCCGCGCTGTATGTGCCAGGTGTTTTCGCTCAGCAATTGCAGCAAACCCCGCATCAGACTGAAGGACCGTTCTACCCGAACAAACTGCCGCTGGATACGGACAACGATCTATTGGTTTTGAACGACAACATCACGCCCGCTGTCGGAACCATCACGCATCTGACCGGACGAGTTTTGAACGCGAAAGGCGAACCGGTTCGCAATGCTGTCGTCGAAATCTGGCAATGCGACAACAATGGCAAATACATTCACACTGGCGACACCAACCAGGCCAAACCCGACGTGAACTTTCAGGGTTTTGGCCGTTTCGTCACCGGTTCAACAGGCGAATATTATTTCCGCACCATCAAACCGGTTCCGTACCCGGGACGCGCGCCGCACATTCATTACATCGTGAAACAGGGCGACAAACGCATGCTGACAACGCAGTTGTACATCAAAGGTTTTGCGGGAAATGAAAAGGACAGCATTTGGAAAGGGCTTGGCCAGAAAACCAGCCTGGTTACCACCGATTTCAAACCAATCAAGGATTCCAAGATCGGAGAAGTTGCGACGCACTTTGAAATTGTGCTCGGATCAACGCCGGAAGATCCCAAGAAGGATCAGTTTCGCGGCGGGCCGCCTCCACCTCCGCAGCGGCGTGGCTAAATATCAATGAAACGGCGAGAATAAGGCGGAGCAGGTACAAAAACTTGCTCCGCCTTTTTGCGGGAGAACTCCTTTATGAAAACAATGTTTCGCCGTTGCTTGATCGCGCTGTTGCTTGCGGGCGCGTTAGGTTGCTTTGCCGTCCTCGCTCAGAAGCAGAGTGATCAAAAAAAGCCTTCTCAAGCCGAACCAAAAGCCACAATCAAAATAGACACCGAACTGGTGATGGTTCCTGTGCTGGCCACCGATCGAACTGACTCGTACGTTTCTGATCTTCGCAAAGAAGAGTTTTCAGTTCTCGAAGATGGCGTCAAACAGCAAGTCGCTTTCGCGGAAATCAAAGAACCGTTTCACATTGCGCTATTGGTGGACACCAGTTTAAGCATCAACCCGGAAGACCTGAGACGGGTCAAAATGGCAGCGCACGAACTTCTGGAACAGCTTCGGGGCAGCGACCGGGTCAGCGTGATTTCCTTCAATGATTCTGTGAAAGAAGGGTGTCCTTTCACGGGCGATTATGGAGCTGTGCGCAATGCGATCAATAGCATTCCAGCGGGCGGCGGAACCAAAGTGTATGACGCCCTGGCGTATGCAGTGGACAGCCTGAAACGCGTGAAAGCCAAACGCGGCGCCATTATCATCTTTACGGACGGTGTTGACTGGCACAGCGATTCGTCCACTTTCGAGGCCAACATCTTGGGCCTAGAAGAATCAGGCGTGATTGTTTACCCGATTCTTTACAACAACCGTCCCCAAACCGAAGCGATGCTCCGGAAACAAAAAACGCCAAACCTAGACGCGATTTTTGGAGTCAGCGGAATTGGCGGCGCGATTCCGACGACAACGCCAGGGGAAAAGCCTGTACAGACGCAACAGACCGATCAGGATGTTCCGTACAAGCCACCAGTTCCAAAAGTTCAGTTTCCACAACCAGGGCGAGATCGAGATCGGGATCGTTATCCTGATGGTCGGGGCCGCATTCCTGGCCCGGATGATCGTAGCGGACAACCCGACACCAGACGCCCACCCGATCCGCGTGATTACCCTGACAAAGCGCCTCCTGTTTCTAAGGAGCCAACCGTTCCCAATGCTTCCGGGCCTTTACCCGCAAACGGCACAAGTCCCACCTTGGACAATGTCTACAAAACGGCGGATCAATATTTGACAGCGCTGGCTGAAACTACCGGCGGAGAGCTGAACCGAACTGAGAAGGTGGCTGACCTGCCAGATATTTACCAGAGAATCGTTGCTGATTTGCGCAATCAATACCTGCTCGGGTATTACCCTGCCAATGCCGCGCGCGACGGCAAATACCGTAAGATCAAAATTCAAACCGCGCGCAAGGATGTCATCATCCGAACGCGTCCCGGTTATCGCGCCAGTTCCGCAAAACCATAGACGTGTGAATTTTCAGGAGATCAATTCAATGAACAAGCTTTTTGGCTTTTTACTTTGTTGTGTGATTTTGGCTGGATGTTCGAAAGAAAGCCCCAAACCCGTTGCAACCGAAGCGGTAAAAAATCCGACTGCCACTTCGGCCGCGAAAATCCCCGAATGGAAATCCGGCTATCGGGTGTTTGTCACAAACGAAACTTCCGGCGATCTGAGCATTATTGATGGCGCTACGCTGGAAGTCATTGGAACCGTGCCACTGGGCAAACGTCCACGCGGCATTCACGCCAGTCCGGACGGAAAAACAATTTATGTCGCGCTGAGCGGTTCGCCGATGGCGCCTCCGGGCGTGGATGAAAGCACGCTGCCGCCGCCTGACAAAAGCGCGGATGGCATTGGCGTTTACGACCTTCAACAAAACAAGATCGTCCGAATTCTGGAAAGCGGTTCTGACCCGGAAAACTTCGACATCAGCCGCGATGGAAAAACGATTTACGTTTCCAATGAAGACATTGGCGGCGTCAGTTTTGTTGATGTAGAAAGCGGAAAATTGATTCAAACCATTCTGACTGGCGGCGAAGCGGAAGGTGTGGCGTTATCTCCCGACGGGAAACATGTTTACACCACGGAAGAAAACGACGGAACTGTGACTGTCGTAGATGTCGCCGCGCGCAAAAAACTGAAAAGCTTCAAGGTTGGACGCCGCCCGCGCAACATCATTTTTCTGCCGGATGGCAAACAGGCTTATGTAACTGCTGAAAACGACGGAACCATTGCCTTGTTCGACGGCATGAAAAATACGCTTACGAAAACGATCCAACTTGGCGCCGCCGGGGAAATTAAACCGATGGGCTTTGCG